>NZ_BAABFC010000010.1:0-235357 GCF_039540575.1 Pseudaeromonas paramecii | reverse complement strand
GGCTGATTGGTTTGGTTGGCGCCTCCAATTCTCCGGGAATGCCCCGAGTGAACAACCTACAGAGAGATCACACCTAGCGCGTCCATTCATCACCCTGGCTCATGAAGGACAAAAGGCCTCCCCGCTACAGGGAGGCCTTTTTCATGGTGCAGGGAGGCGGACCTTAGCCGGCGCTTACCAGCCGGTGCTTGAGCTCGCTGAAGGCCTCCAGACCCCAGGGGCCCAGCTCGCGGCCCAGGCTGCTCTGCTTGTAGCCGCCCCAGGCGGCCTGGGGGAAGATAAGTTGCGGCGTGTTGATCCAGACGGTGCCGGCCTGCAGCCGATCCGCCAAGGCCTCGGCGGCGACCAGATCCCGGCTCACCAGGGTGGCCACCAGGCCGTAGGGGCTGTCGTTAGCCAGGGCCACCGCCTGCTCGTCACTGTCAAAGGCCATGGCGCACAGCACGGGGCCGAAGATCTCCTCCTGCCACAGCACATTGTCCACGGCCAGCCCCGTCACCAGGGTCAGGGGGAAGCCAAAACCCGCCTCATGCTGCGGCACCTGATGCAGCGCCAGATCCGGCGCCTGGGCCAACCCCTGGGCCACCAGGGACGCCACCCTTGCCAGCTGCCCCTGGCTTATCAGGGGCCCGGTCTGGTAGTCGGCCATCCGCTGGCGGATCCGCTCCAGCAGGGGGGCATAACAGTGGCGGTGCACCAGCAGCCTTGAGGTGGCCGAGCACATCTGGCCGGCGTTGAAGAAGGCGCCGTCGCAGGCCAGCTGGGCGGCCAGATCCAGATCGGCATCCGCGCGCACTATCAGGGCGGACTTGCCCCCCAGCTCCAGGCTGACCCGCTGGATGCGCTGGGCGGCCCCCTGCAGGATCTGCTGCCCCACGGCCCGGCTGCCGGTGAAGGAGATCTTGTCGATGCCCGGTTGGGCACACAGCCAGCGCCCCACCTCGGCGCCGCCGGGGACCAGATTCACCACCCCCAGGGGCAGGCCCAGCCCCTGGATGATATTCAGCAAGGCCAGCTCCGCCATGGGGCTCAGCTCCGAGGGCTTGAGTACCAGGGTGCAGCCGGCGGCCAGGGCCGGTGCCAGCTTCCAGGCGCTGGTGACCATGGGGAAGTTCCAGGGGGTGATGAGCCCCGCCACCCCCACGGGCTCCCGCTGGTAGCTGACCGCCACCTCGGCCAGCGGCACCGCCACCGGCTGCCGCTCGGGCAGCGTCTGACACAGCTGGGCGTAGTAGTCGAAGGTGGCCACCACGTCCGCCACATCCATCCGCGCCTCGTGCTCCGGCTTGCCGCTGTAGCGCTGCTGCAGGGCGATGAGTCCCTCGGCCTGCTGCTGCACCGCGGCGGCGATGCGCGCCAGCCACTGGCCCCGCCCGGCATAACCCAGGGCCCGCCAATCCGCCAGGGCCTGGCGAGCGGCGGCCACCGCCCTCTCCAGCTGCTCCGCCGAGGCGCCCTGCAGCTGGCCGTGTACCTGGCGGGTCAGGGGATCGACCAGCTCCCAGCGCTCCCCCTCCCCGGTCTCCCACTGGCCGGCCACCAGCACGCCCGAGGTGCGGGTGGGTTGCCAGGCGGTCATGGGGCCTCCCCGGCACTCAGGTGCTCGTGGATGCACAGCCAGCGGCCGTCATCCTGCCGGGCAAAGACGATGGACTCCCGCTCCTCGAGCGTCAGCTCCCCGGCCAGAATACACAGCCGGGTGCGCACCCTGTGGCTCAGCACGGCGCAATCGCCATATTCGCTCAGCTCGGGCTCAATGGACTCACAGCCCAGCACCCGGAAGCCGTCCTCCTGCTCCCACTGCTGCCAGCGCTGGCGGTACGCCGCCTTGCTCAGCACCTCACCGGGTACCGTGTAAAAAACAAACCGCGCCTCGGGATGAAAACAGTCAAAGTAGCCCTCGGTATCGTGGCGGCCAAAACAGTCGATCAGGGTGTCGATGGCCTGCTGCAGGGTCGGCTGCGGGCTGGCGCACAGTTGCATGGCAAAGGTCATGGCATCACTCCGGCATGGGGCTCAGTTGGCCAGAAAAAACCGGCACGTCCGTCGTTGGCTCGGCCTGGGCCCCGCCAAACACTGCCGCCGGCTCCGGGCTCAGCTTGAGCAGCAGGGGGTAGATCACCGCCGGCAGCAGCAGGGCCACCAGCAAGGAGATGTCCAGGCCGCCGGCCAGCTCGCCCCAGGGGCCGACAAATTGCCCAGGAATGTTCACCGTCAGCAGGGCCACCAGGGCGGAGGGGATCCAGGCCAGCATGCCGCGCAGGTTCCAGCCCTTGTAGAACCAGTAGATGCCGCCTTCCTGCCCGCGGTTGAAGCGCTGCAGATCGTCCTGGCTGTAGAAGCCGCGACGGTGCAAATAGCCCAGGGTCATCACCACCATCCAGGGGGTGGTGGTGACGATGATCAGGGTCACCAGTGTGGTCACCGAGGCCACCAGATCGAAGGCGAAGCGCCCCAGAAAGATGATGGCGATGGACAGCACACCGATGAGGATGGTGGCCTGGGTGCGGGAGAGCCGGGGGAAGACGCTGGAGAAGTCCAAGCCGGTGCCATAGAGGGCCGTGGTGCCGGTGGACAGGCCGCCGATCACCGCCAGCAGCATCAGCAGCGGGAAGAACCACAGGGGCGAGATGGCCAGCAGGCCGCCGGTGTAGTTGGCGCTCTCCACGTATTCCGGCGCGTACTGGGCGATGGCCGCCATGGTCACCAGGCCGAACACAAAGGGCAGCAGGGTGCACAGCTGGGCGATGAGGGAGGCCAGCATGATCTTGCCCTTGCCGGTCTGGCGGGGCAGATAGCGGGTCCAATCCCCCAGGAAGGCGCCGAAGGAGATGGGGTTGGACATGACGATCAGGGTGGCGCCGATAAACAGCGGCCAGAACTCCGGCGAGTCTGTGGTCATGCCGGCGCCGGCGAAGGCCGGGTCAAACTTGTCGGCATAGGCCACGAAGCCCACCAGGAACACCACGGAAGCCAGCACCACCGCCACCTTGTTCACCAGCAGCATGAACTGGAAGCCGTAGATGCACACCACCAGCACTATGAGGGCAAACAGGCCGTAGGCCAGGGCGAACAGCCAGGGGCTCTCCTGCATGCCCACGATGCGACAGAAGGCACCGACTAGCGCATCGCCGGCAGACCAGATGCTCAGGGAGAAGAAGCAGATGGCGGTGAGCAGGCTCAAGAAGGAGCCGACGATGCGCCCCACCACGCCGAAGTGGGCGCCGGAGGAGACGGCGTTGTTGGTGCCCGTGGTGGGGCCGAAGATCCCCATGGGGCAGAGGATGAGGGCCCCCACTATGATACCCAGCAGGGTGGCCAGCAGCGCCTGCTGGAACGACAGGCCGAACAGGATGGGAAAGGCCCCCAGCATGGCGGAGGCCAGGGTGTTGGCGCCGCCCCACTGCAGGCGGATGAAATCCAGCACGGAGGCGTTGCGCTCCGCATCCGGTATGGGTTCGATGCCAAACGGCTCGACTTGCATGACATGGCGTGAGGTGGTCATAGGTTGCTCCCTGTGGTGGCAATTCAACTTCCTTTTACGAATGCATCCCATCATAGGCCGCCACGCCAGGGCGCCAATCACCCGGTTGAGGTAGATGGGGTCACTTTGAGGCTAATACATTGAAATAAATTGACTATTTATTGGTTACCCCGCCCTCGGCGCCCTATGTTAGGATGTTTTTCCTTCCAGTGTCTCCCCAGCTACAGGACGTTTTTCATGGCGGCAGCGCGCGATCTCAACGAACAGACCCTGATCCACGGCGCCGCGGATCTGATCCTGGCCATCGACCATCCGCAGTTTTTCGACAAGCTGGTCTACCTGCTGCGCCTGGCGGTGAGCTACGACGATTACGTCATCCTGGCCTACCACCCCACGGCCCGCCCAGTGGTGCTGGGATCCTCCCTGGCCAGCGATGAGCTGGCCGCCTGGGACCGCTACCTGCAGGGGGCCTACCTGCTGAGCCCCTTCTACGACTACGCCATGCAGGGGGGCGAAGGGGTGGTGAGCCTGGCGCAGATAGCGCCGGACGACTTCTACCAGAGCGCCTACCACGACGAATACTTCCGCTACTCCGAACTGATGGACGAGGTCTGCCTGGTGGTCCAGACCGATCACCAGCTGTGCTACCTGCTCTCCCTGGGCCGCACCCGCAGCCTGTCGAGTTTCAACCAGCGGGGGCTGGGCCGCCTCAAGGCCTTCTATCCGCTCATCTGCGCCGCGGTGCAGATGCACGACAAGCAGCACGGCGTGGCGGACTCCGGCTCCCACGAGCCGGTGAAGCAGGCCATCCTCAACTTCGGTGAGGACAAGCTGACCCCGCGGGAGAAAGAGGTGCTGCAGCTGCTCATCCGCGGCTACTCCAGCAAGGAGTCTGCCAACAAGCTGGAGATGGCCTACGAGACCGAACGGGTGCACCGCAAGAACATCTACAGCAAGCTGGAGGTGAACTCGCAGAAGGAGCTGCTGGGCAAGCTGTTCGACCAGGTGCTCCACCCCGGCTAACCCAACTGAGGGATACCCCCCAGCCCCGCCGCTGGCTAGATTGACCCCAGGTTCCCAGCCAAGAGGTCAAGATGGCGACACTGCACACCCAAGGTGCCCGACTGCAAGAGAGGTTGCAGACCATGGCCGGTTTCGGCGCCCTGGCCAACGGCGGCTGCAACCGCCAGGCCCTCACCGCCGAAGACGCCGCCGGCCGCGACTGCTTCATCAACTGGTGCCAGGCCCTGGGTGGCCTGCCCCGCCGGGACAGCATGGGCAACCTGTTTGTCCGCTTCACCGGCAGCCAGCCCGAGCTATTGCCCATACTGCTGGGCTCCCACCTGGATACCCAACCCACCGGCGGCCGCTACGACGGCGTCTACGGCGTGCTGGCCGCCCTGGAGGTGCTGCACAGCCTGCAGGACGCCGGCCACCGGCTGCGCCGCACCGTGGAGCTGGCGGTGTGGACCAACGAGGAAGGGGCGCGCTTCGCCCCGGCCATGATGGGCTCGGGCGTCTTCGCCGGGGTGTTCGAGCAGGCCGAGCTTTACCAGCACCGCGACCAGCAGGGCATCAGCCTGCGCCAGGCCCTGGAGGCGAGCGGCCAGCTGGGCAGTGAGCCCTGCCAGCCCTTTGCCTTCCACGCCGCCCTGGAGCTGCACATAGAGCAGGGGCCCGTACTGGAGCGCGCCGGCCTGCCCATCGGCGTGGTGACCGGGGTGCAGGGCATGCACTGGTACGAGGTCATCATCCAGGGGCAATCGGTCCACGCCGGCCCCACCCCCATGGCCCTGCGCACGGATCCGGTACAGGCCCTGATGCAGCTGCTGCCCCAGCTGTACGGCCGGGTGGCCGAGGCCGGCGAGGAGGCCCGCCTGACGGTCGGCTCCATCACCACCTCCACCCACGCCACCAATACGGTGCCGCCCCAGGTGCGCTTCACCCTGGATCTGCGCCATCCGCAGCAGGCGGTGCTGGAGGCGCTGGCGGCCTGGGTGGAGGACAAGTGCACCCTCAGCCTGGGCGCCCTGCAGATCCGCATCCGCCCCCTGTGGCGCTCCCCGGCGGTGGCCTTCGATGCCGGCTGCCAGGCCGCCATCGCCCAGGCCTGTGACCAGCTGGGCCTGGCCCACCACCACCTAGTCTCCGGCGCCGGCCACGACTCCGTCTACCTGGCCCGCCTCGGCCCCACCGGCATGATCTTCATCCCCTGCCGGGACGGCCTCTCCCACAACGAGCAGGAGTACGCCACGCCCGAGCATCTGCAACAAGGCGCCGACGTACTGCTGCACACCCTGCTGACACTGGATCAATAAGGACTCAAGATGACTTCACCCTGGAAACACCGCCAGGACGGCGGACAGACGGCCCCCTTGCAACAGTGGGGCATGGCCAGCGAAACCGACATTCTCGAGCGGGTGCTGGTGGGCCCCATCGACCACTACAGCTGGCGGGACGGCAATGCCACCTCCCGCCGCCACCTGGCCAACGGCACCCCCTTCGATGCCGGCATTGCCCGCCAGCAGTACGGCGAGATGCTGGATGCCTACCGCCAGGCAGACGTGGAGGTGCAGTTCCTGCAACCGCGGCCGGAGCAGCCCTATGCGGTGTTTGCCCGGGACTCCTCCGTGATGACCCCCTGGGGCCCCATCATCTGCCAGATGTTCAGCCCCTGGCGGCGCAGCGAATGGCTGACGGTGCTGGAGTTTTACCAGCAGGCCCAGATCCCCGTATATGACGTGGTGACCGCCGGCACCTTCGAGGGCGGCGACTTCATGCTGATCGAACCCGGGGTGGCGTTGTGCGGCTATTCGGGGGAGCGCACCAGCCCCGCCGGCATCCAGCAGGTGAAGGGCTGGTTCGAGCAGGAGGGCTGGGAGTTTCATACCGTGCCCTTCGACCCCCATTTCCTGCACCTGGACGTGCAGTGCATCATGGTGGCGGAGAAGCTGGCGGCGGTCTGTACCGCCGTGGTGCCCGACAGCCTGCTGGCCTGGCTGAAACAAAAGGGCATCGACATCCTGGACGTGCCCTACAAGGACGCCATGGAGCTGGGCTGCAACATCATGTCCCTGGGGCGGGAGCGAGTGCTGCTGCCCAAGGAGAGCCTGGCGCTCAAGCAGCAGTGTCTGGCCCGGGGCCTGACGGTGCTGGATCCGGACATCGGCATGATCACCAAGGGCGGCGGCGGCGTACACTGCATGTGCCAACCGTTGAAGCGTCGGCCCCGCTAGGCCGCTTAACATCCTCCGGTAAAAAGTCACCTGCCATGCAGGTGGCTTTGATTCGCCCCCTAGAAGGGGGCCGCCTCATTCATGCGTCAGACTATCGGCCCAGCGGTAGAAACCGACGAACGTTGTTTGAGGCTAATTTTTGTCCGTGCCGCCGTTTATCCGCTATCGGGCGCTTCCTACCTACTGCTTGGCAATCCCCAGCAATCCCTGCCCGCTGGCCCTGCGGGTTCCCTCGTCCAGCGTGCCGGCTTTTCGGTCGTTATCGACGTGTTCCCAACACGGCGATAACTCGCTCGGCATCCCTGCCTCGCGCCCGACCTGCACGCCCTCCTCGGCCAGCGACAAGGGATGGGATCCTGTTAGAGAGTTAAATGCCGCAGGCAGCGACGGGGGCTTATTCTGAATATGCGCCTTGGCGGCTAACCGCTGAACTCGCCTCCATAAACGGTGGTTTATAGATAACAACTCCCTACCGGCCCTCAGCCCTGAGGGCCGGCCTTGTTTTCCGCCAGCATCTGGGCGGCCCGTTCGGTCACCGCCAGTACCGCCGGGTGGGTGAGACGCCGCTCCAACGAGATGGCGTAGTAGCTCACCGGCACCGCATCCAGCCGGCCGGCCGGCTCCACGCCGTAGTGGCGGCACACCTCCTCCAGCACCACCTCGGGCACCGGGAACAGCCCCGCCCCCGCCTCGCCGAACGACTTCATCAGCGCCGAATCATCAAACTCCCCCACCACCCGGGGGGTTAACTTCTGCTCGCTGAGCCAGCGGGCCAGGGGGGCGCTCTGGGCGGCGTTGGCGCCGGGCAGCAGCAGGGGCAGCTGTTGCAGGCTCTTGGGGTAATCGGCCCGGCAGCGGGCCGCCAGCGCGGGGGTGCCCACCCAGATGAGGGGCGACTGCCCCAGGCGGTGGCTGTAGCCCTTGACTCCCACCGAGGCCGGCAGGGGCCGGTCGGAGATCACCAGATCCAGGTGATGCAACGCCAGCTCGGCAAACAGCTTCTCGGGTTTTTCCTCGTGGCAGACCAGGCGCACCGGCTGGGCCAGCCCCAGGGCCGGCGCCATCAGGCGGTAGGCCACCGACTTGGGCACCGCATCGGTGAGCCCCACCTTGAGGGTCAGCTCCCCCTGACGGGCCGGCTGGTGCAGCAGGGCCTCCAGCTCGTTGCCCAGCAAGAAGATCTGCTCGGCGTGGGGCAGGGCCAGCTCGCCGGCGGCAGAGAGCTCCAGCCGGCGGCCCTGCCGGTGAAACAGGGGCGTGCCCAGGGTGCGCTCCAGCTCAGCGATCTGGCCGCTCAGGGTCTGGGGGGTGAGGTGCAGCTGCTCCGCGGCGCGGGTGATGCCGCCCAGGCGGGCCACCTGCCAGAAGTAGTAAAGCTGTCGGTAGTTGAGCATCTTCTTATCAGTCTATGACGAACATAGCGTCAATTATATTCGATTTTTATTGCTGCTCCAGCCTGAGTAGACTCCCGCCTGCCGGTGGAGTGGTGAGCGGCCAGCCCCTTCCGTCTGCCACCCGGCAGCCAGACCCAGTTGCCAGGCAGAGGCAAACGTATGCCAGGCAACCGAACCGAATTACCGGCCTCCGGGCCGAGGGCAATGGAGAGAAAGCGATGCAACCCCTGGTAGGTATCATTATGGGTTCCCGGTCCGATTGGGCCACCATGAGCGCCGCGGCCGAGATGCTCGAGCAGTTGGGCGTCCCCCATGAGGTCAAGGTGGTCTCCGCCCACCGCACCCCGGATCGGCTGTTCGACTACGCCGCCGGCGCCGAGGCCCGCGGCCTGCAGGTGATCATCGCCGGGGCCGGTGGCGCCGCCCACCTGCCGGGCATGGTGGCCGCCAAGACGGTGCTGCCGGTGCTGGGGGTGCCGGTCCAGTCCCAGGCCTTGAATGGCATGGACTCCCTGCTCTCTATCGTCCAGATGCCCAAGGGCATTCCCGTGGGCACCCTGGCCATCGGCAAGGCCGGTGCCGCCAACGCCGGCCTGCTGGCCGCCAGCATGCTGGGCAACCAGTATCCCGAGGTGCGCAAGGCCCTGGCCGCCTTCCGCCAGGCCCAGACCGACGCCGTGCTGGACGCGGACGATCCGAGGCTGCCGGCATGAAGGTGCTGATCCTGGGCGGCGGCCAGCTGGCCCGCATGCTGGTGCTGGCCGCGGCGCCCTTGGGCATCCGCTGCCAGCTGGTGGATCCGGCCGCCGAGAGCTGCGCCGCCGAACTGGCCCCCTGGCACCAGATCCCCTGGCAGGCCCTGCCGGAACGTGACGATCTGCTGGAATGGGCCGACGTCATCACCTTCGAGTCCGAGTCCGTGCCCGCCGAGGTGCTGGCCGCCCTGGCGGCCCGCCGGCCCGTCTACCCCAGCCCCCAGGTGTTGGCCAAGGGCGGGGATCGCTGGCTGGAGAAGCAGTGGCTGCAGGGCCTCGGCATTCCGGTGGCGGACCACAGATGCGTGCAGAGTCTGGCTGAGCTGCAGACGGCGGTGGCCGAGCTGGGCTGCCCGGCCTTTCTCAAGTGGCGGCAGCAGGGCTACGACGGCAAGGGCCAGTGGCGCCTGCACGAGGCCAGCGATCTGGCCGAGATCTGGCAGCAGGCCGAGGGGCGCCCGGCCATCTTGGAAGCCGGGGTGGCCTTCGAGCGGGAGGTCTCCTTGGTGGCCAGCCGCAACACCCGGGGGGAGATCCGCTGCTACCCCTTGACGCAGAACCTGCACCGCAACGGCATCCTGGTCTGCTCAGAGCCCCAGGCGGCCGACCCGCTGCAGGCCGAGGCCGAAGGTTATGCCAGGACCCTGCTGGAGACGGAGCAGTACGTGGGCACCCTGGCCATCGAGTTCTTCGTCTGTGAAGGGCGGCTCATCGCCAACGAGGTGGCGCCCCGGGTACACAACTCGGGTCACTGGACCCTGGAAGGGGCCCAGACCAGCCAGTTTGCCAATCACCTGCGGGCCATCTGCGGCTGGCCGCTGGGGGAGACGACGCTCATTGCCCCCACCGCCATGCTGAACCTCATCGGCCGCTGGCCGGCGGAGCCCGCCGCCCTGGCGGAGGCCGGCACCCACCTGCACCTGTACGGCAAGGCGCCGCGCCCCGGCCGCAAGGTGGGTCACCTGACCCTGCGCCAGCCGGATCAGGCGCAGCTGACCCGCCAGCGCCAGCGACTGCAGCAGTGGCTGGAGGAAACCGGCGCCCTGCCCGCCCCCTGACCCTTCCCCTTGCGATGGCCAGCCACCAGGGAGTGGCCGCCGGCCATCGCACTTTCTACATCTAGCCTGTTGCATGTCGTCTTGGCGCCGCGCCCGCCGCCGGCGCCCTTTTTTCCCCAGCCAACGGCAGGTATTAGGGCAACGGCCGGGATCAGGGCCGGATTCTAGCCGGATCACTGGCCGCCAGGGCCAGACCGTGCATCAGTCGGATGGCCGGTGCCAGCAGATCATCCGGAAAATCGTAATCGGCCTGATGCAGGGCAGCCTGATTGATCCCGGCCCCCAGACCGAACAGGGCACCAGGATAGCGCTGGGTGAAGAGACCAAAATCCTCCCCCCACTTGAAGGGGCTCTTAGGCGCCTGGGCGGGCATGCCCAACGCCGCGCCGACCCGGGCCAGCAGGCTCGCCGCCGCCGGATCGTTGTGGCAGGCGGCAAACTCCTCCAGCCAGCGAGACTCCACCGCCAGGCCGTGGCGCTCGGCCACCTCGGCCACCGCCGCCAGCAAGGCGCCGCTCAGGGTATCCATCCGCCCCTGCTGCCAGCTGCGCAGGGTGAAGTGCAGCTCCCCCTCCCCGGCACTGGTGCCGTAGGCCAGCTCCCCCAGCCGGGCGTGCACCGGCGTCACCAGGGCAAAGTCCGGGTGGCCGGGATCCCGCAGGTTGAGGGCATCGGCCCGCTGCAGCAGCTCGGCTATGGCCAGTGCCGGGTTGATGCCGTGCTCGGGCTCGGCGGCATGGCAGGGCCGACCGATGAGCCGCAGCGCCAGGCTGCGCACCGCTGCGGTGAAGGCGCCCTCCTTGAGCACCAGCTGCCCCAGGGGGAAGCCCGGCAGGTTGTGAAAGGCATAGACATAATCGGGCTGACACGAGGCAAAGGCCGGGTCGGCCAGCACGGCGGCCGCCCCCTGCCCCGTCTCCTCGGCGGGCTGAAACAGCAGGCAGATGCGCCCGGCCGCCGGACGAGCCTCCGCCAGCAGTTGGGCCACCCCCAGCAGCACGGTACTGTGGCCGTCATGACCACACAGGTGCGCCACCCCCGGCGTTTGGGAGCCGTGATCGTGTTGCGGGCATTCGGTGATGGGCAGGGCGTCAAAGTCCGCCCGCAGCAGCACGGTGAGGCCGGGTTCGGCCCCCTGGAAACTAGCCAGCAGGCCGTGGCCCCCCAGGCCGGTGAGCAGGCTGTCGGGGCGGCAAGTTTGCAGCGCCCTGGCCAGGGCGGCGGCGGTGGCCTGTTCGGCGCCGGAGAGTTCCGGCTGGGCGTGCAGCCGGTGACGAAAGGCGATAAGGCCGGGCAGCAGCGACGCTAACGAGTTGGGCATGGGCACGTCTCGCAGAAGGCAAAGCGCCAGTCTAGGCCGCCGCCCTGGCCCGCAGCAAGCACAGGGATCGCCGCAGGCGCGGGGCTCCCGGCAAGCCCAGGGCGTCAGCCTCAGGCTTCGGCCACCACCACGGCGGTGGCCTCGGCCAGATCCCGGGTTAGCCCCAGGCAGTGATCGCTGCTGCCCACCAAGAACAGGCCAAAGTCGTCACACTCCCACACCGGCTCCTTGGCCCCCAGCTCATCCAGCAGGCAGTAGGTGAGGCGCAGGGGGGCGAAGGCCGCCTTGACCTGGGCCTGACCGGCGGCACTAAAGCCCGCCGCCTGTACCGCGGCGGCAATCTGTTCGAGGGTCTGTTGATCCATGCTGAAAACTCCTTCGTTCGGTTAACCCGGTCAACGCAGCCCGGGGCAGACAAGGCTGCCATCAAGTTTTATGCCAGCGCCTGCCCACCCAGCCCACGGCACCCGGGCAGCCGCCGGCCTGGCCGTGGCTGGATTGACGTCCCCCGGGCAAGAGGGCACCTGGGTGACAAAGCCGACCGACTGTCAGGGTTGCGACAGCCGAGCGGCCTGGCTGGGGGCCAAGAGCCTGGTCACTTTTAGTGCTACAGGCACCACAAGCAACCAAAATGGCGCAATGTCACCTTTGTCACCAGACTACACATCAGGCATGTTATTGTTTTTTAAAAGAAAGGAGCAATTACTCATACGTGGCACAGCCATTGCTAGATAAACCATGAGTCAGCCACCCCGGGAGGGTTATGTTATCTAGTCGCCAATGTCATTCCATTTGGGACCTCATCACCTGTGGTCCCCTGCCGCAACAGCTAGACGCTGTCACAGTACCGGCCTGCGCCCCCTGCTCGGACCGGTTACTCTCCTCCCAGGGCGCCCTCGTTCTCGCCTTTCACCTGCTCCACCCGCCGGCCAGGATCTGACCGACACCCCTGATCCCCGGGTCATTTGACCCAATCCAGGATCGCTCACCATAACGACTCGGATGAGTCGAAATTTGCCTATCCAACCAGGAGATAACTCTATGGATAAGAGACTCGCTTTGCCCGCATTTGGGCTGATTGGCCTGTTGTTCAGCTCGGCCACCCTGGCCTCCGACGACAAGGTGCTGCATGTCTATAACTGGAGCGATTACATCGCCGAAGACACGGTGTCCGGCTTTGAAAAAGAGACCGGCATCCGCGTGATCTACGATGTGTTCGACAGTAACGAGGTGCTGGAAGCCAAGCTGCTGGCGGGTAATACCGGCTTTGACCTGGTGGTGCCCAGCTCCGATTACCTGGGACGGCAGTTGCAGGCCGGGGTCTTCATGCCCCTGGACAAGTCCAAGCTGCCCAACCTCAAGAACATGGATCCGGCCATCATGCAGATGCTGCAGGAGAAGGATCCGGACAATGCCCACGCCGTGCCCTACCTGGGAGGCAGCACCGGCATCGGCTACAACGTGGACAAGGTGGCCGCCGTGATGGGCCCGGACTTCCAGATGAATACCTGGGAGGCCATCTTCAACCCCGACAACCTGGCCAAGCTGCATCAGTGTGGCGTGGCCTTCCTCAATTCACCCACCGACCTGTTCACCGTGGCCCTGCGCTACATGGGCCGGGATCCCAACTCCACCAATGCCCAGGATTACAAGGACGCCAGCGCCATGATGAGCAAGCTGCGCCCCTACATCACCTACTTCAACTCGTCCCAGTACATCAATGACCTGGCCAACGGCGACATCTGCGTGGCGGTGGGCTGGTCGGGCGACATCATTCAGGCGTCGGATCGGGCGGAAGAAGCCGGCAATGGCGTGCATGTGGAGTATGTGGTGCCCAAGGAAGGCAGTGACGTCTTCTATGACATGCTGACCATTCCCAGCGATGCCAAACACCCGGAATATGCCCTGGCCTTCATCAACTACCTGATGCGGCCCGAGGTCATCGCCAAGATCACCAACTACGTCTCCTACGCCAACGCCAACCTGGCCGCCAACGGCCTGGTGGACGAGGCGATCCGGGACAATCCCAACGTCTATTTCAGCGACGAACTCAAACCCAAGATGTTCGCCCAACAGGTCATGCCCCAGAAGATCACCCGCGTGATCACCCGGGAGTGGACCAAGATAATGACCGGAAAATAAGCCAAGCGAGGCGTTATGTTTCAAACCGTTTTTGAACGTCAACTTCCCAAGGATGAGATCGTTCGGGCATCTCTGGCGCACACCCGTCATGCCCCCTACTGGCTGGAGGCGCTCGGTGAGCGCCCCGTCTATCCCCGTCTGCCCGGCGACTGCCGGACGGAATTGGTGATCGTCGGTGGCGGCCTGGTGGGGCTGTGGACTGCCCTGCTGGCCAAGGAGCGTTTTCCCGAACAGGCAGTCATGCTGCTGGAGGCCCGCCAGGTCGGCTGGGCCGCCTCCGGCCGCAACGGCGGTTTCTGCGAGGCAAGCCTGACCCATGGCGAGAAGAACGGCCAGCGCCGCTGGCCGGAGGAGTACGCCACCCTGGAGGCCATGGGGCTGGAGAATCTCGACGAGATGGAGGCCACCCTGGCCCGCTACCAGATCGACTGTGACTTTGAGCGCACCGGTGAGATAGTGGTGGCAGTGGAGCCCTATCAGGACGCGGAGCTCAGAGGTGAAGGCTATCTGGATCAGCAGCAGATGCAGGCCGAGGTCAACTCCCCCACCTTCTTGTCCGGCAACTGGGACAAGGAGGGCACCGCCATGCTCAACCCCGCCAAGCTGGTGGTGGGGCTGGCCAGGGCGGCCGCCTCCCTGGGGGTGCAGATCCACGAGTCCACCCCGGTGGAGGGCATGGCGCAGACCCCGGAAGGCCTGGTACTCAAGACGCCCCACGGTCGGGTGACCACGGAGCGGGCCATCCTGGCCACCAACGTATTCCCCTCCCTGCTCAAGCGCTATCGGCTGCACACCTTGCCGGTGTACGACTATGCCCTGATGACGGAGCCCTTAAGCGAGGAACAGCTGGCCGCCATCGGCTGGCAGAACCGCCAGGGGCTGGCGGACCCCGCCAACCAGTTCCACTACTACCGGATCACCCGTGACAACCGCATCCTGTTTGGCGGCTACGATGCGGTCTACTACTTCGGCGGGCAGGTGCGGGAGGAGTACGACTGGCACCACAGCTCCTTCACCCGGCTGGCCAGCCACTTCTTCACCACCTTCCCGCAGCTGGCGGGGCTCAAGTTCAGCCACTGCTGGGGCGGCGCCATCGATGTCTGCTCCCGTTTCTGCGCCTTCTTCGGCAGTGCCTACGAGGGACGGGTGGCCCATGCGGCCGGCTTCACCGGCCTGGGGGTGGGTGCCAGCCGCTTTGCCGGCAACGTGCTGCTGGACAAGGTGTTCGGTCTGGACACGGCGCGTACCCGGCTGCGGATGGTCAGGGAGACACCACCGCCCTTCCCGCCCGAGCCCTTGGCCTACCCCTCGGTGAAGATCATGCAGTGGTGCCTGGACAAGGCCGACCACAACCAGGGCAAGCGCAACCTTTTCCTGCGCACCATGGATGCCTGTGGTCTGGGTTTCGAGTCCTGAATAAAAACCGGCGCCCAGGGGCGCCGGTTTTCTTTGTTACCACCTTTTTCGTTTTTACCTCATTCGCCAGACCCAACCCCTATGGGTCGATAGCCCTGCCAGGCCACGGGATCCGGTTCGCCGTCACCGGGTACCAGATGCACGTGGTAGCCCTGCAACCGGTCCAGCAGCAGCTGATTGTCCACCTCCTTGAGGTTGTCCTTGTGCTGCTGCACCGCTCCCACCAACAGGGTCTGCAAGGCCTGGGCCTTGGCATCGGCGGCACTGTTTGCCACAAACAGACCAAACTCGTGCAGCTCGGCCAGCTCGCCGGCCCGATAGCCTCCGACATTGACGAAGTAGAGCCGCGGCCCCGCCGGTGCCGGCGCCGGGCGCAACGCCACCCGATAGCCATCCACCCAGGAGATCCGCCGATAACCATCCAGGTGCAGCTTGCCCGGATCGCCAAACCAGGCAGCCCGCAGGTGCGGAATGGCCGCCTCAACCGACTCGGCCACCACAAACTGCAGATCATGCACCTCCAGGTTGGCCCGCCCGGCGTGACCCCCGACATAAAACTGATACAAGTGCGGCATGACGACTCCTTAACTGACGACGCCTGACATAAACAAGGTAGGCAGTGTAGCAAACTCGCCGACCCACTTGTCATGGTCGGCTCGGCCTGTTAAATTAAATCGCACGCGATTAATTCACTGGAGATTTAACATGAAGACACTGTATCAGACCCGCGCCACCGCCCAAGGGGGCCGTCACGGCCAAGTCAGCACGGACGAAGGCAACCTGACCCTGCAGCTGGCCCTGCCCAAGGGCCTGGGCGGTGCCGGTGGCCCTGGTGCCAACCCCGAGCAGCTGTTCGCCTGCGGCTATGCCGCCTGCTTTGACAGCGCCCTGCAGTATGTGGCCCAGCAGCAAAAGCTGCCGCTGACCGGCAGCCAGGTGGCGGTGCAGGTGGGGATCGGCCAACTGGCCGAAGGCGGGTTTGGTCTGTCGGTACAATTGAGTGCCAAACTCGAGGGATTGGCCCGGGACGCCGCCCAGCAGTTGCTGGAAACTGCCCATCGGGTCTGCCCCTACTCCAATGCCATTCGCGGCAATGTGCCGGTGACCCTGGTGTTGGAATAAGCCGGTGTTGGAATAACGCGATAGCCCGAGGAGCCGCCATGACAGATCTTTACCAATTTAGCGCCACCAGCCTGCAGGGCGAGGCCGTGCCCCTGTCCCGTTATCGCGGTCAGGTGGTGCTGGTGGTCAACACCGCCAGCCGCTGTGGCTTCACCCCCCAGTATGCCGGGCTGGAGGAACTCTATCGCCGCTATAAAGACCAGGGTCTGGTGATCCTGGGCTTTCCCTGCAACCAGTTCGGCCAGCAGGAGCCCGGGGATGCCGGCGCCATTCGTGACCAGTGCCTGATCAACTACGGGGTCAGCTTTCCCATGTTTGCCAAACTGGCGGTAACAGGCGCCGAGGCCCATCCGCTGTTTGGCTGGCTGACTGGCCAACTGCCGGGCTGGTTCGGTCGGGCCATCCGCTGGAACTTCACCAAATTCCTGCTGGACCGGCAGGGGCGACCGCTACGCCGCTTTGCCCCCTTCACGACCCCCGCTAAAATGGAGGCCGCCATAGTCCGCGCCCTGGCACAGCCATGAGGCCGCCGGCTCGCAACACAGGCCGTTGGCCAACACGAGGAGATTCATGCAAGACGCGATGACAACCGAGCCTAAAGGGGGGCCTACGCCCGGCCTGACCCTGGCGGAGCAGCTGTGCTTTCCGCTGTACGCCGCCTCGCGGCTCGTCACCCGACTCTACCAGCCGCTGCTGGCGCCCCTGGGGATCACCTATCCCCAATACATAGTGCTGATGATCCTCTGGGAGGAGGCCCCCTGCCCCGTTTCCCACATAGGGCTGCGGGCCAACCTGGGCAGCAACACCCTCACCCCCCTGCTCAAGCGGCTGGAACAGCTGGACTATGTGCGTCGCTGCCGCAGCGCCAGCGACGAGCGGGTGGTGGACATTCATCTGACCGACAGTGGGCGGGCCCTGCAACAGGCGGCTGCCTGCATACCCCAGGCCCTGTTTGACGCCGTAGGTTATCCGCTGGAGGACGCCCGCCAGCTCAAGGCTCAATTGGATAAGCTGATGGCCTGCCTCAGCACCGCGCCGCTGCCGGACGCCGGGGCCGGCGACTAGCGGGTCAGCAGGGCTTCGCCGGGAACCGGCTCGCTGCTGCGCTTGCGGTAGCGCTCCGGCGTGGTACCGGCCAGGGAGTGGAACATGCTGATAAAGGCCGACGAGGAGCTGTAGCCCAGCTCCAGGGCGATCTCCTTGATGCTCATCCTGCCCTCCAGCAAGGAGAGCGCATGCAGGAAGCGAAGCCGCTGCCGCCATTCACTGAACGACATGCCCAACTCACGCTGACAGCGCCGGGTCAGGGTGCGCTCCGTGCTGTGCACCTGACGAGACCACGCCTTGAGGGAGCGGTTATCCGCCGGTTGCTGCTCCAAGGCCCGCAGCACGGGGGCCAGCAGACGATCTTCGCTCATGGGCAGGTAGCGCTCCCGCCGCTGGCAGGCCGCCAGCTGATCCACCAGCACCCGGGCCAGCCGCAACTCCTCGTCATTGGTGGGGGCCTTGAGGGGACGGGTGTGACAGTGGGCGATGAGGGCCAGCACCAGGGGGGAGAGATCCAGCACGCAGGGCTCCAGCGGCAGGCTGGTGCACCAGTCCGCGCACAGATTGATGGTGCCGAATTCCAGCGCCTGGTGGTTGTAGCTGCGGTGCCGGGCCCGCGGCGGTATCCAGACCCCAAAGCCCGGCGGCGCGATAAAGCTCTGGCCCTCGATGGCCAACTCCATCAAGCCGTTGTGCACAAACGCCAGCTGGCCCCAGGTATGCCACTCCTCCTCCACATCCGTTCTGGCGGCCAGGTGCGCCTCGCAAAAGCGCAAGGTTTCCGGCGCCTCACTGATGGAGGCCTGGGTATGGCGTTGGGGCTTGGCAACCTGGGCAGGTCGGGGACGGGATGAGGGCATGATGGCGGCCAGACGGTATGGATTGGCGGGATTTCATTATATCCAGAAAAATCGCCAGCGTAGAATCGCCGCGACTTCCCATCCTTGCCTTGGAGCCACCCATGTCCGGGTTTCCCCTGATCGCCGTCCTGTTGTGGAGCGGTAACGCCATCGTCAGCAAGCTGGCCGCCGCCAGCCTGGCGCCCGCCACCATCGCCTTCTATCGCTGCCTGCTGGCCTGGTTGCTGCTCACCCCCTGGCTGGCCCGCCCATTGTGGCAGCAGCGCCATGCCCTGCGTCCCTATCTGGGTAAGCTGTGCCTGCTGGCCCTGCTGGGTATGGTGCTCAACCAGACCCTGGGGTATTACGCTGCCCAACAGGTCAGCGCGGTGAACATGGGGATCCACAATGCCCTGATCCCGCTGATAACGGTGCTGCTGAGCCTCTGGCTGCTGAAGGAAGGCCCGACCCTGGGTGCCCTGTTTGGCACCCTGATCAGTCTGTTTGGGCTTGTCTGGTTGCTGGGGGAAGGCCATCCGGCCCACCTGCTGGCCCAGGGCATTGGCCAGGGGGATCTGCTGATGCTGCTGGCGGTGTTCAGCTACGCCCTGTACGGCGTGCTGTTCAAACGCTGGGCCCTGCCCCTGAGCGGCTGGCAGTTTGTCTACCTGCAGATGACGGCGGCCCTGATCTGGTTGCTGCCGGATTTTCTACGGGTTGGCCAGTGGCAACTGGCAGCGGTGCAGCTGCCCCTCATCCTCTACGCCGCCATTCCCGCCACCCTGCTGGGTTCCTGGTGCTGGTTGGAAGGGGTACGGCGGCTGGGAGCCAACCGTACCGCCATCTACATGAACCTGCTGCCGCTGTTTACCGCCGTCATCGCCGTGCTGCTGCTGGGCGAGCGGCTGGCCGGCTTCCACCTGGTGGGGGGCGGCCTCACCCTGGCGGGGGTCATCCTCTGCCAGCTGTGGCGTCAGCCCCTGCGCCAGCCGCCGTTACCGGCGGCGGCCTGAGGGCCCGCTAGAAGCGGCCGGCCTGATAGTCTTCGATGGCCTGCACTATCTCCTGCTGGGTGTTCATGACGAAGGGGCCATAGCGGGCCACCGGCTCCTTGAGTGGTCGGGCCGCCAGCAGCAGGGCCCGGCCCCCCTGCTCGCCGCCGGCAAGCTGCACCGTATCGCCGTCGGACAACACCCCCAGCTGCCCCTTGGCCAGGCTTGTGTCGGCCACCTCCAGCTGGCCCTCCACCCCGAACAGCAAGGCGGTCTGCCCGAGGGTGACCGGCACCGTCAGACGGCTACCGGCCGGCAGGCTCAGATCCAGATACAAGGGTGCCAGGCTGACCCCTTCCACCGGCCCTCGTGCCCCGGCAAACTCACCGGCAATCACCCGCACCCGACTGCCGTCGGCGCCGCTCACCTCGGGGATGCGCGCCGCGGCGATATCCTGGTAGTGGGGCCGTTTCATCTTCTCGGCCCGCGGCAGGTTGATCCACAGCTGGAAGCCGCGCATCAGCCCGCCCTCCTGCTCCGGCATCTCGGAATGGATAAGCCCCGAGCCCGCGGTCATCCACTGCACATCACCGCTCTCCAGCACCCCTTCGAAGCCCTGGTTGTCCCGGTGGCGCATGCGACCAGCCAGCATGTAGGTGACGGTCTCAAAACCACGATGGGGGTGCTCGGGAAAACCGGCCAGATAGTCCTGCGGCTCATCGCTGCTGAACTCGTCCAGCATCAAGAAGGGATCCAGATCCGGCAGGCGCTGGGTGCCGATGACGCGCACCAGCTTGACGCCGGCGCCGTCCTGGGTGGGTTGACCGGTCAGCAGACGGGTCAGGGTACGAAGTTGGCTCATGTTGGCCTCCTGTGGTGACGACACAGCCAGCTTAGTCAGTCACCAGATCGAACAAAAGCGTAATATCTGGCGCTTTATGTTCGATTTTGTCGGATGGTTGGCTAGTCCAGCCGCTCCACCTTCAGCCACAGCTGCACCGACTGCTGCCCCTGCTGCTGACCCGTGCTCAGCCCCTGCTGCCGGGCCTGGCCCTGCTCTTGGCTGCTGCCCAGGGGCAGCCACTGGCCCAGCGGGCCTTGCAGCTCGGTCTGCAGCCGGGTGCTGGCGATGCCCTGCCCGCTGCGCTGCTGCAGCTGGGGCGCCACCGTCACCAGCACCTGCTCGCCCCGCAGCTGGGCCTGGGCGATGAAGCCGCTGGCCAGATCCACGTACTGCCAGCCAGGCTGGGCCACCCAGTGGCCGTTCTCCTGCAAATAGGTATTCATGGCCATGGGGTAGCTTTGCCCGACATACAGCTGGGCCTGCCCCCCTTCCACCGTCTGCACCTGCTGCATCAGCTGACGCTGTCCCTGCTGCTGAGTGTCACGCAGCTGGGCCTGCAGGCGGCTGGGTGCCTGGCCCAGGCCCAGCTCCCCCTCAACCCTGACGCCCCTGTCCTGACTGCTCTGCTGCTGGCTGCTGCGCAGGCTGATCTGCAGCCGATGCAGGGGCCGGTCCAGCTGTGCCAGCAGCTGCTGCACCTGGGAAAGCGTCTCGGGCGAGGCCAGTACCCCCAGCTGATCCCCCACCGCCAGCAGCTTCTCATCCGGGCCCAGCAGGGGGCGCAGGCTGGGGATCACCTGCTCCGGCAGCCGGTGCTGCAGGGGAATAAGCGTAAGAGGGGCGGCCAGCAGGCTGGCACCATAGAGCCAGCCCAGCAGACACAGTAGACGTATCATGCCGGTACTCCTGTGACGTCGGTGAGTCTGAGCCAGATCTGCAACGCCTGCAGGGAGTCGGGGGTGAACTCCTCCGCCCGCGCCAGTATCTGGGCCGGGGTCATGGTCAGCACATACTCCACCTCCTCGGCCTGCAGCTGCAGCGGGCCCTGGTAGTGACAGCTGTAGAGCCCGCCCCAGACGGGACACGACTCGTCCCCCAGCAGGTGAGTGCCATGTTCGGTCAGCGTCACCCCTCGGATCCCCATCTCTTCTTCCAGCTCGCGGTAGGCCGACGGCAGATAGGCCTCGCCGGCCTGCACCACGCCACCGCAACAGGCATCCAGCATGCCCGGGCAGTAATCCTTGGTCTGGGTGCGCCGCTGCACATAGATCCGCTCCGCCTCATCCAGTATCACTATGTAGCTGGCCCGGTGACGCAGGTGCTCCCGCCGCATCTGGCTGCGGGGCACGGCGGCGATCACCTCGTTGGCCTCATTCACCCAATCGACCCACTCTTCGCTCATCTTGACTCCCTGTGTCTAAGGCTGCCCGTGATGGTACGGACAAGGTGCTGTCTACAATGCCCCTGCGCATCCAACTAGGCAAGGCGCACACTTTGCGGCATGCTATGCCCCCGTCAACGGAGGTGGTGTGTGCCATTTGAAATTCGTGCGATAGACGAGGGCGACTGGCCCCAGATCATGCAGTTGCAGCGTCAGGCGTATCACGCCGTGACGCCGGAGCGAGAGGCAGTGCTGCGCAGCAAGCAGCGCCTGGGACCAAGAAGCTGCTGGGTGGCCATCCGCCGGCAGCAGGTGGTGGGTTACTGTCTGGCCCATCCCTGGCACGCCGGTCCTCCCCCCTGCCTGGATCAGGAATACGCCCCGGTGGCCGAGGCCAGCCTGCTGTACGTGCACGATGTGGTGGTGGCGCCCCAGGCCCAGGGGCTGGGGGTGGCCGCCGCCTTCTTGCAATGCGCCAGCACCCAGGCCCGGGCCTGTCGCCTGCCGCGTATGGCACTGGTGGCGGTACAGGACGCCGCCGCGTTCTGGCGTCGCCACCGCTTCGAACCCGGCGCCCAGGTGCCGGATCAGGCCATCTACGGCCCGGGTGCCCTCTATCTGGAGCGGGTTCAGCCGCTTACCACAGAGGAGGCCGGCTGAGCGCCATTGCCGTTGTTGCCCGCTAAGGCCGGCTGGGCATAAACCACCCGGCAGGCCTTGATCAGCTGACGCACCAGGCGGCGCAGGGTCTGGCTGTCGTTCATCAGGGTGGCGGCCTGCAGGGGCTCCAGCTGATGACCGCGGATGAGCAGTTCCATGTCTTCTCTATCGCGGCGCGCCGCCAGCCCGATCCCTTCCTCTATCAGATCCAGGGCAGCATTGAGCCCCGCCGGATCCCCCTCAGACAGCCGGTTCAGTTCCCGATTGGTGTGCCATAGCCGCTCCTGCATCACCAGATACTGCCGCTGCAGCACTGGGTTGTCCGACTCCAGGGCGGCCAGCCAGTTGGCCTGCAGGCTGCGCGCCAGGCGCACCGCCTCGCTGATGTTGCGCGCCGCCCCCAGCAGGGCCTCCACCTGTTCCCGCTGCTGGGGTGCCAGCCCCTCCTTGCACAGTGCACCGAAGGTGAGGACCTCGCCAAACAGCTGCTTGACCCGTTTTTGATACAACTCTTGCACCGGGGCCAGGGCATGGCCCGAGACAGGCAGATACTGCGCCTTGTCAGCCGCCAGCATCTCCTTGCCGGGAATCCCCAACAGCGCCTGGGCACACACCTCCTGATATTGGCTCAGCAGGTGCCGCACCTCCTTGCCCAAGGCCTGTTCCGCCGCCACCGGGTGGGCCGCCGACACAGGATCCAGATAGCGGGCATGCACCTTGTCATCCGGTAGCTGGGGCGTAGGCCACAGGCGCACCATCAAGCGGGCCGCCTGGGCCCGGCAAGGCAGCAGCCAGCCGATGGCCAGCAGGTTGAACAGGGTATGAAACAGGGCCAGGCGCAGCGGGTAGGCCTGAGCCGGCATGCCTACCAGGCTGGCCAGCAGATCATTCAGGCGTGTCACGGGCACAAACAGCAGCAGGCACAGCACGGCTGTGGTGCCCTTGAACAGCAGATCCAGCAGCGCCAGGCGCTTGCCGTCCAGGGAGGCATTCACCGAGCCCAGCAGCACGGGGCCGGAGGCCCCCACGTTGATGCCGATGACGAGGGCCAGAGCATTGTCATAACTCACCTGGCCGGCATTGACCGCCGCCAGCACCAGCAGCAGGGCCCCGTGGCTGGATTGCATCAGGACGGTAATGCCGATGCCCAGCAGGGCGTACAGGGCGACGCCCTGCCAACTGACCAGCTGCCAGCGACTCAGCTCCACCCAGTCCGACAGATGGGCAAACCCCAGGTTGATGTCCTCGATCCCCAGCAGCAAGAACCCCATGCCAGACAGGGCCATGCCCAGGGGCCGACCGCCCCAACGTGGCAGTGATATGAGCAGCATGCCCAGCACCAAGAGCGGCTGGCCATAGGTGCCCAGTTGCAGCGTCATGCCCAGGCTGGCCATCAACCAGCCCCCCGTGGTTGTGCCCAGGCTGGCACCGGCCAAAATGCTGATCCCGGCCAGCAGGTTGATGAGGCCGGCGGAGATAAACGACAGCGTCAGCAGCAACACCAAGGAGCTGGACTGGGTGAGGACGGTAGCACTGAGTCCTAGCAGCCAGGCCTGCCAGGGGCGGGCCGTTACGCGCCTGAGCCCCTGGCGCAGCTGACCGGAGGCGATCTGGCCAAAGCCCTGCTCCAGAAAAAACATGCCGAACAGGAAGATGGCGATCCCCGCCGCCACCTGCCGCAGGCTGGGATGACTGCCCAGCAGCCAGAGCACGCCCAACAGCAACAGCGCCAATAACCAGCCCCGCTGGCGAGCCAGCAACGCCAGCCAGCGTGTCTGTCTTGCCTGCCAATCCTCTGTGCCCAATGCTAGCCAATGCGCCATGACCATCTCTCCAACGCTGTTGAACTGACATTAGCTCATGGATACCCAGTTCCAGGCAGGGCTTTTGTGGGTGTCATCAATCTTTCAGACAAGTGCCACGGGACTGCCACCCGGACTCCTTATCTTCACAGCCGTCTCATCTAAGCCGGAGTCCATGATGATCAAGATTTTTCGCAGCTGTTTGCCACGGCAGATAGCCCGCCATGTGATGGCGTACTATCAGGGCAGCTTCTTCATCGAGATGGACGGCCCCTTTCGCTTCGACAAGGGCTTCGTCTGCTACGAGGGCGGCCTAGAGCCCACGGCGCTGCGGACCATAGCCCGCATCAATCAGGAAGTGCGGGCCATGCACAGATTTCGGCCCTAAATGAAACGGCCCTCACTCGCGAGGGCCGTTGTTGATCTGGGTGATCTTGCCATCCTTGATGGTGACAATTTGCATAAACTGCCCCTTGCCCATGGACAGGGTCCAGCGCTCTCCCTCCTTCACCTGGGTCAACTCGCCACTCTGGCTTTCCTGGCGACGGGTAATGTCCTCCACCAAGACGGGCTTACCACAGCGAGTCACCACGGCCGACGCCGGTTCCCCTTCCTGAACCACTTGATTGCCACAACGCAAGATACCCGCCTGAGCGGCCAGGCTAGCGGCGGCCAACCCCATCCCAACGATCCATCTGATTTTTGTCACGACTGACACTCCTAGTGAGGTGAACGGAGCCAAATATATCCCTGAGTATGAAACCGCGCCAGTCGGCATCTGCTTTTGGCTACATCTTTTTTTGGGGCCGCCGATAACCAGGTATCCGGACCGGATAAAGGGGATAGATGATGGAACTGGAATCAGTCCGACAACAGCTGCAAAGCACCTGTCAGCACATAGGTGGGCACTTTCAGCTTGAAGAGAGCGAGGGCGAACTGCACGCCCTCATCATCCAGGGAAATCACTGGTGGCACTTGCTGATCGCGGATCTTGAGCTGCTGCACCACCAGTTGGAAGGGATCCACCGTTACGGCCTGCATTAGGCCGTTGCGCTAAGGGTTACTCCGACACCACGACGATGCCCGACTCGGTCACCAGATAGCCCCGAGCCCGATCCGCATCGTGGTCATAACCTATCTCCACACCGTCGGGAATGACCACCCCCTCGTCTATGATGGCCCGCCGTATCTTGACGTTGCGCCCTACTGTCACCCCTTCAAACAGGATGCAGTCCTCCACCAGGCTGTAACTGTTGACGCGGCAACGAGGGCCGAGGATAGACCGCCGCACCGTGCTGCCGCTGGTGACACAGCCACCACACACATAGGAGTCCAGGTTCTGGCCACGCCGCCCCTCATCATCAAACACCGTCTTGGCCGGTGGGTAGTTGCTGGGACGCGTAAGAATGGGCCACTGATAGTTGTACAGATTGAGCTGCGGGGTCACCCCAATCAGATCCATGTTGGTCTCGAAATACGAGTCCAGCGTCCCCACATCCTTCCAGTAGCCCCGCTCCGCCTCCTGCATCTGCGGCACCTCGTTCTGAGTGAAGTTATAGGCAAACACCCGGTCACCCTGCTCCAGCATCATGGGGATCACGTGCTTGCCGAAGTCCAGATCTTCGTAGCGGTCCAGACCAGCCTTGAGCACCTCGATGAGTTTGATCCGGGAGAAGATGTAATTGCCCATGGAGGCGTAACAGGTAGTGCGCCCAGGAATGGTCTGCGGCGTCTTGGGCTTTTCGGCAAAGCAGGTGATGCGATCGCTGGTATCCACCGAGAAGACACCAAACCGGCTGGCTTCGGCCTGGGGCACTTCCAGGGCGGCAATGGTGATGTCCGCCTGCTGACCGTCATGGAACTCGATCATCTGACGAATATCCATCTTGTAGATGTGATCGCCGCCGAAGATGGCCACGAAGTCTGCATCGGACTCCTCTAGGAACCGCAGGTAGTGGCAGATGGCATCGGCGGTGCCCTTGAACCAGGCCTCCCGCTCGCTGTTGGTTTCCGGCGAGATGTCATCGAAGAACTCATCCTTGCCGGCCCAGCGATTCCAGGATTCACGGATGTGCTTGTTCAGGGTATAGGAGCGGTATTGGGTCAGGACGTAGACGTTGCGGATGCCCGAGTGGAAGAAATTGCTCAGCACAAAGTCAATGATCTTGTACTTACCGGCAAAGGGGACGGCGGGTTTGGGGCGACGCTGGGTTAGCGGACTCAGTCGCTCCCCCTTTCCGCCAGCCAACACCATGCCAATGATTTTTTTATGGATTTGATGCTGATAAGACATGCAATGGTTCCTTCTGCTTTCTGAATAAAAAACTGATCCAGGGCTGCGCCTTGTCCCGGCGAATCCTTCGCCCTTGAAAACGGTATCATGCCACAAGGGAAAAAGCCCGCGTACCGTGCTTTTCTTGCTTGATGAGCAAACAGTGATTCACCAATCAGTTAAGCAATATCCCATGGCAGTCTTATTGCCAAGCTGTAAGAAACTGCTATCGCCTCGAAAATGAGCAAAAAAAAGAGCGCCAATAGGCGCTCTTTTTGCTGAGGATGGCTTACGCCACGCTGCAGGACTTCAGATACCAGATGTAATCGGCATAGTCCTGGATGGAGCGGTCGGAGTTGAACTTGCCCATGGTGGCAGAGTTCACGATCACGGCCTTGGCCCATACCTGCTTGTCGCGGTACATGGCATCCACCTTCTTCTGGGCTTCGGAGTAGGACTCGAAGTCGGCCAGAGCCAGGTAGGTGTCACCACCGTCCAGCAGAGCACGCTTGATGGAGGACAGCTCGCCCGGACGACCCGGGGTGAAGAAGTCGGTGTCCATCCAGTCCAGCACGGCCTTGATTTCCGGGTTGGCGTAGTAGTAATCCCAGGGGTTGTAACCCTTGGCCTTCACTGCCTTCACCTCGTCCACGGTCAGACCGAAGATGGCGTTGTACTCGGCACCGGCTTCCTCGGCGATTTCGATGTTCGCGCCGTCCAGGGTACCCAGGGTGATGGCTCCGTTCATGGCCAGCTTCATGTTGCCGGTACCAGAGGCTTCGTAACCGGCAGTGGAGATCTGCTGGGATACGTCGGCTGCCGGGATCAGCTTCTCAGCCAGGCTCACGCGGTAGTTAGGCATGAAGACAACCTTCAGCTTGCCCTTGATGCGCTCATCGTTGTTCACCCGCTCTGCCACCTTGTTGATGGCATAGATGATGTCCTTGGCCAGCTTGTAACCAGGCGCCGCCTTGGAGCCGAAGATGAACACACGCGGATGCATGTCGTAGTCCGGGTTAGCCAGCAGACGACGATACAGAGCCATGATGTGGATCAGGTTCAGCTGTTGACGCTTGTACTCGTGCAGACGCTTGATCTGGATGTCGAAGATGGCCTCGGCACTCACATCGATCCCGGTCTCGGCCTTGATCACCTTGACCAGCTTTTCCTTGTTGGCACGCTTGATGTCCATGAACTTCTTCTGGAAGGCGGCATCATCGGCATGCTTGAGGGCGCCACGCATCAGGTCCAGCTTCAGCGGCCACTCGGCACCGACAGTATCTGTGTACAGCTTGGCCAGTTCCGGGTTACAGGACAGCAACCAGCGACGCGGGGTCACACCGTTGGTGACGTTGCACATCTTCTCCGGCCACAGTTCGGCGAACTCGGGGAACAAGTCTTCCTTCACCAGCTTGGAGTGGATTTCGGCCACGCCGTTGACCTTGTGGGAACCGATCACACACAGGTTACCCATGCGCACCTTGCGCTGGCTGCCTTCTTCGATGATGGACAGCTTGGCCTTGATGGCGTCATCGCCAGGCCACTTGGGCTCAACCAGATCTTCCAGGAAGCGACGGTTGATTTCGTAGATGATTTCCAGGTGACGCGGCAGCACACGCTCGAACAGGTACAGGGCCCACTTTTCCAGGGCTTCCGGCAGCAGAGTGTGGTTGGTGTAAGAGAACACCTTGTAGCAAATGGCCCAGGCAGCATCCCAATCCAGCTCTTCTTCGTCCACCAGGATACGCATCAGTTCCGGGATGGCGATGGTCGGGTGGGTGTCGTTCAGCTGAATGGCGATCTGCGCGGCAAATTGGCTGAAGTCGCTGCCATGGGCACGCTTGTAGCGGCGCATGATGTCCTTCAGGGAGCAGGCGCAGAAGAAGTACTGCTGCACCAGACGCAGGATCTTGCCCGCTTCGCTTTCGTCGTTCGGGTAGAGCACCTTGGAGATGGTTTCTGCCTGGGCCTTTTCAGCCTGGGAGTCGATGTAACCACCGGCATTGAACACGTCCCAATCGAAGAATTCAGAGGCGCGGGATTCCCACAGACGCAGGATGTTAACGGTCTTGCCTTCGTAGCCAACTACCGGGATATCCCATGGTACCCCTTTGATCTTCTGACCGGCGTGCCACACCTTCTTCATCTTGCCGTCTTCGCCGAACACGGTTTCGACGTAGCCGTACAAGGGGATCTCTTGAATGGACTCGGGACGGCAGATTTCCCAGGGGTTGCCGTATTCACGCCAGGAGTCCGGACGCTCGATCTGGCGGCCGTCGCGGATCTCTTGACGGAACAGGCCGTGCTCGTAGTGCAGACCGTAACCGATGGCCGGCAGGTTCAGGGTAGCCAGTGAGTCGATGAAGCAGGCAGCCAGACGACCCAGACCGCCGTTACCCAGCGCCATGTCCGGCTCTTCTTCGCACAGATCGGCGATGTCGATGCCCAGTTCTTTCAGCGCAACGCCGCAAGTTTCGTACAGGCCCAGGTTGTGCAAGTTGTTGGCAGTCAGGCGACCCATCAGGAATTCGGCAGACAGGTAGTGCACGGCACGGGTGTCTTGCTTGAGGTGGGTCTGCTGGGTTTGCGTCAGACGCTCGTAAACCTGCTCGTTGACCGCTGCGCAGGTGGCCTTCCACCAAGACTGGCGGCTTGCCTTCTCTTCGCTGGTACCCAGCGTGGAACGCAGGTGGTGAATGATGTTTTGCTTCAGCTGGTCTTTGTCGAGCGAACCTGGCTGTTCAACTTTTTTCTTCGCCATAACCGATTTCCTTCGTTACTCGAGAGTTTTGCCTCAGGGGCTACCGGGTGGAATTATAAGGTCTATTAATCCGGCAGCAGAATACTACCCAATGGGGTGACCCCAAAATTTAATCTAAGTCACATTTCATCCTGGTTATCCCCCCCTATTTTCATGAAAGTATTTTCAAAAACAAGCTGGCAACACAAAAGATATTTACCGTTACTTATCAAATATTTATGTGTAATTTTTCGTTTAAAATATATCTGATAGCATATTTTTCTTGAATTGCCATGAAAATATCTGAAAATAAGCGCGACGCAACCACAGCAAGAAAGCGATTTCAAATTTCGTGCCAGTTACAGGCCCCGCATTGCGCTTAGCCCGGCGCGACGCCACAGGCAAAAAAAAACCGACCCAAGGGTCGGTTTTTTTGCTTAACCAGCTCAGACGCCGGCTTTGGCCAGGGCAGCGGAGACGATCTCCTGAGCTTCCTTCTGGATGCGATCCAGATGGGCTTCGCCGATAAAGCTTTCCATATAGATCTTGTAGATGGACTCGGTGCCACTGGGGCGCGCCGCAAACCAGCCGTTCTCGGTCACCACCTTGAGGCCACCGATGGCCGCGCCGTTACCCGGCGCCGCGGTCAGCTTGGCCAGGATAGGTTCACCTGCCAGCTCGGCCGCTTCCACCAGGGCCGGATCCAGCTTGGAGAGCACGGCTTTTTGTTCGGTGTTGGCCGGCGCATCGATACGACGATAGAGCGGCGCGCCAAACTGGGCAGTGATCTCGTTGTAGAGGGTCTGGGGATCCTTGCCGGTCACCGCCATGATCTCGGCGGCCAGCAGGCACAGCAGGATGCCGTCCTTGTCGGTGGTCCATACCTTGCCATCCTTGCGCAGGAAGGAGGCACCGGCGCTCTCTTCGCCACCAAAGCCGAAGCTGCCATCGAACAGGCCATCGACGAACCACTTGAAGCCGACCGGCACTTCCTTGAGCTCACGACCGATGCTCTTGGCCACGCGGTCGATGATGGAGGAAGAGACCAGCGTCTTGCCCACCGCAGCCTGAGCCGGCCAGTGGGGTCTGTGGGTGAAGAGGTACTGGATGGCCACCGCCAGGTAGTGATTGGGGTTCATCAGGCCGGCCTTGCAGACGATACCGTGACGATCGTTATCCGGATCGTTAGCCACGGCCACGTCAAACTTGTCCTTGAGGCCAATCAGGCTGGCCATGGCCCAGGGGCTGGAACAGTCCATGCGCACCTTGCCATCCTTATCCAGGGTCATGAAGGAGAAAGTGGGATCCACCGCATGGTTGACCACTTCGATGTTCAGACCATAGGTCTTGGCAATCACATCCCAGTAGGCCACGCCTGAGCCGCCCAGGGGATCCACGCCGATCTTCACGCCAGCTTGCTTGATGGCGTCCACATCGATGACGTTCTTCAAATCCTCGATGTAGGGGGTCATGAAATCGTGCTCCTGCACGTTGCTCATGGCACGCGCCTGGGTGAAGCTCACCCGCTTGACACCGGCCAGCCCCTGCTCCAGCAGCGCGTTGGCACGATCTTCCACCCACTTGGTGATCTCACCCTCGGCCGGGCCACCATGGGGCGGGTTGTACTTGAAGCCACCGTCATCCGGCGGGTTGTGAGACGGGGTGATGACGATACCGTCCGCCTTGTCGGTCAGACCGGCCCCGTTGTAACGCAGGATAGCGTGAGAGACCACGGGTGTCGGGGTATAACCCAGCCCCTTCTCGATACGCACCTCCACCCCGTTGGCCGCCAGCACTTCCACAGCCGACGCCAGCGCCGCTTCGGAGAGGGCGTGGGTATCCATGCCGATAAACAGCGGGCCCGTGATGCCCTGAGCCTGGCGGTACTCGGCAATGGCCTGACTGACGGCCAGGATATGGGATTCGGTAAAGGCGCTCTTCAAAGAGCTGCCACGGTGACCCGAGGTACCGAAGGCCACACGCTGATCCGGCTTGGACATGTCCGGCTTGTTCAGATAGTACGCCGACATCAGACGCGGGATATTGGTGAGATCTTGCAAACGTGCCGGCTTGCCGGCGTGTTCATGCTGGGCCATATCAAATTTCCTAATTGAATGTGTAGTTGAGACTAAACCTTGTCACACACCTGCTCGATCTGGTCGGCAGGATAGGCCATCGCTGTCATCACTTGACTGATGATGTGCCGCTTGCGCGCGGTATTGGTATTGCTGATGACCCAGAATGGCGTATCGGGAATGGGCTTGGGCTTGGTGGTGGTGCCGTTCGCCTGCAGCTCCTCCGGCGTGCGAGCGATATAAAGACGCTTACGCCCCTTGAGCTCGGCCGCTTGGGCAAAGGCCTCGGGCTGACTGCGATACAAGGCGGTGAGGATCAACATGAAGCGGCCGATGGAACTTTCCTCTGCAGCCAGGGTGTCTGCATCGGGCAGGCTCGCCGGCGATGCCTCAGCGGCGGCCATCGGCTCAACAGACACCTCGTCGGCCTGACAGGTCAGGGATTGCGGGGTCGCCCCCAGCAAGCGACGCAAAATGTCGGAGGCGCTTTCGCCTATGTGCTGGGTCTGACTGGCAATGTAACGGTAAAGCTCTTCATCAACCTCTATGGTCTTCATGGCACTTCTTGCAATTGGGTTACACGATAAATGGACGGATTATACATAGTCCTCATCAAGAGCCCAACCATTGGGCTGACCAGCTGGCTCCTCATGAAGCCAGTCATATCCCTTTATTTTGCATGGTATTGTTTTCACAGCGATTAATGCATGATATTGCCGACCAACAAGGAGTACCCCATGCAGCTTCATACCCAGTTTTGCCCTGGCGACCCCGCACGGGTGGTGGTCTTGATCCATGGCCTGTTTGGCAGTCTGGACAATCTGGGCCAGCTGGCCAAGGCGCTCGGTGAAGCCGGGTTCGCAGTGCTGACGCTGGATCTGCGCAATCACGGCCGTTCCCCTCATTCAGCCGAACACAGTTACCCGGCCATGGTGGCCGATCTCCTCGAATTGCTTGATGAACAGGGCTTATCGCGCGTCATGCTGCTGGGCCATTCCATGGGTGGCAAGGTGGCGATGCAATTTGCGCTACACCATCCCGAGCGGGTGCAAAAACTGGTGGTGGTGGACATGGCCCCGGCAGACTACCAGCCCGGCGAGCACGATGCGGTGTTTGCGGGCCTGGAAGCCGTGGCCGCCCAGGCGCCATTGACCCGCAGTGAGGCGGATGCCTGTCTATCACAGCACCTGCCGGATCCTGCGGTGCGCCAATTCTTGCTGAAGTCTTTCCTGCCGGGAACAAGGCCCGGCTGGCGCTTCAACCTGCCGGTGTTGCGCACCGACTACCCGCAGATACTGGCCTGGCCGCCCGTTGAAGGGCGTTATTCAGGCCCCAGCCTGTTTATCAAGGGTGAGTTGTCTGCCTACCTGCAACCCAAGCACCAAGACACCATACAGCGCCTGTTTCCACAGGCCAAAGCCAAGCTGGTACTGGGGGCCGGCCACTGGCCCCATGCCGAAAAACCCCTGCTGTTCAACAAGCTGGTTGTGGATTTCCTGTCGGCAAGCAGTTAACAGCCCCGACCCCCTATGCTATAGTTCGCCGGCTCTGCTGGGAGGGCTGTGAGCCCATGGGAGTGATCCGTTCCTGCCCCGGGAGACTTGCCAGCCAGCGCCCACCGGCGCCGTGCCCCATGGCGAAGTGTCTTCACCCAGAATCCGATGTCGATCGTTGTTAAAGATAGGTATGGCAAAACAGCAGTCCGATCGTACCACCCTGGATTTGTTCGCCGATGAGAAGCGACCAGGGCGGCCCAAGACCAATCCCCTGCCCCGCGACCTGCAGCTGAAGATCAACAAACGTAATCAGCTCAAGCGGGACAAGGAGAAAGGCTTTCGCCGTGTCGAGCTGAAGCTGGATGCCAGCACGCTCGATCACCTCAACCAGTTGGCCAAGGCACAGCAGATCAGCCGTGCCGATTTGATCCAGTGGTTGATCAAACAGCATATTGATTCGTGCAGCGCCGCCGGCGTGCAGGAATAATTCATACTTAAATCACACCTCAACACCAAGGGTAATGAACCACTATGGCAAGCGTAGGTCTTTTCTTCGGTAGCGATACCGGCAATACCGAAACCGTCGCCGGCATGATCCAGAAGGAGCTGGGAGAACAGCTGGTGGATGTGCGGGATATCGCCAAGAGCAGCAAGGAAGAGATCGCCCAGTTTGATCTGTTGATCCTGGGCATCCCCACCTGGTACTACGGTGAGGCACAAGCCGACTGGGATGACTTCTTTCCCGAACTCGAAGAGATAGACTTCACCAACAAGCTGGTTGCCATCTTCGGATGCGGTGATCAGGAAGACTATGCCGAGTACTTCCTGGATGCCATGGGCACCCTGCGTGACATCGTAGAGGCGCGCGGCGCCATCATCATGGGCAACTGGCCCACCGAAGGCTATCACTTCGAGGCCTCCAAGGCCCTGGTCGACGACCAGCACTTCGTTGGTCTGGGCATTGACGAAGACCGTCAACCCGAGCTGACCGAAGGTCGCGTCAAGGCCTGGTGTAAGCAGCTGGTGGACGAGATGTGCCTGGCTGAGCTGCAATAAGCAAGGTTCATGCGCCAACGAAAAGGTCTGCCACGGCAGACCTTTTCGTTTCTCTGGCAGCTGACGACCGAAGCTCCCGCAGGTAATGAGCCTTGGCCCCAGCGTTCTTAGCGACTGGTTACATCCGTCATCATCCGATCACAAGCCACCACCCTGCGGCCAATTTAACAAGCCCGTCACCAATCTGGCCGTTACGGTTCCAATTTGGCAAGATTGAAACGTATAATGAATCTCATCAATGACAGATATTTGGCCTGATTGAGGCCTATGAGCAAGATACCCGACATGACAACCAACAGCCAACAGCTTAAAGACGCCGGTCTGAAGATCACCTCCCCCCGTACCAAGATACTGGAGTATCTGCAGCTACCGGAATGCCAGCACATCAGTGCGGAAGACCTGTACAAGCTGCTGCTGGAGCAAGGTGAAGAGATCGGCCTGGCCACCGTCTACCGGGTACTGAACCAGTTTGACGACGCCGGTATCGTTACCCGTCATCACTTTGAAGGCGGCAAGTCAGTGTTCGAGCTGGCTCATCAGGATCACCATGATCACCTGGTCTGCCTGGACTGCGGCCGAGTCATCGAGTTTCACGATGACATCATAGAGCAGCGGCAAAACGCCATCGCCCAGGCCCACGGTCTGGAACTGACCCACCATAGCCTCTACCTGTACGGCCACTGCAACAGCCCAGAGTGTGTGGCCAAACGCAACGCCAAAAAGTAGTGGCGCCAGCACCCCAATAAAAAAACCGCCTTTCGGCGGTTTTTTTACTGGTCGCCCGGTTAACCGGGCGACCTGAGCGATGAGCCTCAGCCCTGCCAAGTGTCCCGCAACGCTACCGTCAGGTTGAACACCAGGTGATCCGGGCTGGAGAGCTTGTTGTCGGCACAGAAGTAACCTTCACGCTCAAACTGGTACGCTTGCTCCGGTTGCGCCAGCTTGAGGCTTGGCTCCAGCATGGCACCCTCGATCAGGGTCAGGGAGTGGGGGTTGATGGTCGCAAGAAAATCGTCTGCCGCCCCCGGGTTGGCCACGCTGAACAGACGATCATACAGACGCACTGTGGCCGGCACGGCGTGCTTGGCGCTGACCCAGTGGATCACGCCTTTCACCTTGCGCCCATCGGCCGGATCCTTGCCCAGCGTCTCGGCATCGTAGGTGCAATAGATGGTGGTGATATTGCCATCAGCATCCTTCTCCACCCGCTCTGCCTTGACCACGTAGGCATGGCGCAGACGCACTTCCTTGCCCAGCACCAGACGCTTGAACTGCTTGTTGGCCTCCTCACGGAAATCCGCCTCGTCGATGAGGATCTCGCGGGCGAACGGCAGCTCGTGGGTTCCCAACTCCGGCTTATTGGGATGGTTGGGAGAGCTCAGGATCTCTTCTTGGTCCACCGGATAGTTTTCAATCACCAGGCGCACCGGACGCAACACCGCCATGGCCCGCGGGGCGTTCTCGTTGAGATCTTCGCGAATACAGGACTCCAGAGCGCTCATCTCCACCGTATTGTCCTGCTTGGTCACACCGATGCGACGGCAGAACTCCCGAATGGCCGCTGGGGTATAACCACGGCGACGCAGGCCGGAGATAGTGGGCATGCGGGGATCATCCCAGCCATCCACCAGCTTCTCGGTCACCAGCAGGTTGAGCTTGCGCTTGGACATGATGCTGTATTCGAGGTTCAGGCGGCTGAACTCGTACTGACGGGGATGACAGTCGATGCTGATGTTATCCAGCACCCAGTCGTACAGACGGCGGTTATCCTGGAATTCCAGGGTGCAGATGGAATGGGTGATGCCTTCCAGGGCGTCCGAGATGCAGTGGGTGAAGTCGTACATGGGGTAGATGCACCACTTGTTGCCGGTCTGGTGGTGCTCGGCGAACTTCACCCGATAGATCACGGGATCCCGCATGACGATGAAGGAGGAAGCCATGTCAATCTTGGCCCGCAGGCAAGCCTGCCCTTCCTGAAAGCCACCCTGCTTCATCTTGTCGAACAGCGCCAGGTTCTCCGCCACGCTGCGATCGCGATACGGGCTGTTCTTGCCCGGGCTGGTCAGGGTACCGCGGTATTCGCGGATCTGTTCCGGCGTCAACTCATCCACGTAGGCGAGCCCCTTTTCGATCAACTCCACCGCGTAGGCGTGCAGCTGATCAAAATAGTCCGAGGAGTAACGCACCTCACCATTCCATTGGAAGCCAAGCCACTGGACGTCCTTCTGGATGGACTCCACATACTCCACCTCTTCCTTGGCCGGATTGGTGTCGTCAAAACGCAGGTTGCAGCTGCCCTGGTAATCCTGGGCGATGCCGAAATTCAGGCAGATGGACTTGGCGTGGCCAATGTGCAAGTAACCGTTTGGCTCCGGCGGAAAGCGGGTCTGAACGTGGTCATGCTTACCACTGGCCAGATCCTCGTCGATGATTTGCCGGATGAAATTGGTGGGGCGATTGTCCGCCTGAGTCATTTACTCACCTCAAGATCGATAGAAGCTTCAACTGCGTTAACCGCGTATGATCCATGAATACAGCGGCTGGCTCAAGTGCAATTCGCTAGCCGACTCGGTGTGACTCAGTGAAAAAAACCCGCACAAGGCGGGTTAAGGATGCACTCGGGGTAGCCAATCGAAAGTAGGAACCGACCACCCAGATTGTTGTAAGCGTCTCTTTCAGGCTTCTGCCAGGGTCTTCATCTGGGCGGCAATGATCTCGGCCTCCGGCCCCAGCACCACCTGCAGATTCTTCTCACCCAGCTTGATGACGCCTGCCGCCCCCAGGGCCTTAATGGCGGCCTCATCGGCCAGCGAGCGGTCTTTCAGGGTCAGGCGCAGTCGGGTGATACAGGCATCGATCACCTCCAGATTGCCCTTGCCCCCCAGGGCCTGCAGGTAGCCAGCGGCCAGACCCGCCTTATCCTGTACCGGAGCCACAGCCACCTGGGCCTCAGCCTGTTCCCGCCCCGGCGTCTTGAGATTGAAGCGCACGATAACGGTGCGGAACACCAGATAGTAGAGGCCAAAGAAGACGGCACCTTGTACCAGCAACATGAACCAGTTGAGCGCCAACGGATTACGGGAAGAGAGCACCATGTCCACCAGACCGGCGCTGAAACCAAAACCGGCCATCCAGTGCATGGTCGCTGCTATGTAGACGGACAAGCCGGTGAGCAGGGCATGCAGCACATACAGCAGCGGCGCCACAAACATGAAGGCAAACTCCAGCGGCTCAGTCACCCCGGTGAAGAAGGAGGCGAAGGCCGCAGCCAGCATGATGGAGGCGACCTTCTCACGGTTTTCCGGCCGGGAGGTATGGTAGATGGCCAGGGCCGCACCGGGCAGGCCAAACATCATGATGGGGAAGAAGCCAGCTTGATACATGCCGGTAATCCCCACGACGGCCTTGCCGGCCGCCAGCGATTGGGCGCCACCCAGGAAGTTGGGAATGTCGTTGATACCCGCGACATCGAACCAGAATACGGAATTGAGGGCATGGTGCAGTCCCACGGGGATTAGCAAGCGATTGAAGAAGGCATAGATGCCGGCCCCCGTCGCTCCCAGCCCCTGGATACTTTCACCAAAATGCACGAGACCGCCGTAGATCATCGGCCACAGGTACATCATGACAAACGCCAGGGGGATCATGGCGAAGGAGGTCAGTATGGGCACCAGGCGACGGCCACTGAAGAAGGCCAGGGCCTTGTGCAGCTCGACGCCGCTGAAGCGGTTATACAATTCGGCGGCAATGATACCGGTCAGGATGCCGACAAACTGGTTGCCAATCTTGCCAAAGGCCGCCGGCACCTGATCCTGGGGCAGCCCCAGGATCTGACTGACAGCCCCCGGGGAACAGAGGGTGGTCAGCACCAGATAACCCACAAACCCCGCCAAGGCCGCGGCACCATCCTTGTCCCGGGACAGACCATAAGCGACCCCGACCGCAAACAGCACGGACATGTTGTCTATGATGGCGGCGCCGGATTTGATGAAAAAGGCCGCCAGCGCACTGTTGCCGCCCCAAGCCACCGGGTCTATCCAGTAACCCACCCCCATCAGGATGGCCGCGGCCGGCAAGGTGGCCACCGGCACCATCAGGGCTCGCCCGACTTTTTGCATGTATCCGAGAATATTCACATCCACATCCTCACTGTTATTCAGATTGCCCGGTATGAAACCGGCTTGTAGAGCCTGCAATCTGGCTCCTGTCATCCAAGGTAACCACACTTATTTCACTTCGCAAATATAGATTGCTTCTGCGTGATAAAAATCACGGTTTACAGCGCGCAATAACGCCTATATTTAGATTCTCATCACAATGAGGCGCCATTACACCAAGATTGAACTGGCATTTTTTGCGATATTATTTCACCATGTAAAATATCAACCGTAGCAGGAGAATCTCATGCGCCTCATCCCCCTCAAGCAAGCCGACCAAGTCGGCCTCTGGTCCGCCCGTTACATAGTGGATCGCATCAAGGCCTTTGCCCCGACCCCGGAGCGGCCCTTCGTCTTGGGCCTACCCACCGGCGGCACCCCCCTGAGCACCTATCGCCGGCTAATCCAGCTGTATCAGCAAGGTGACGTCAGTTTTGCCAACGTGGTGACCTTCAACATGGATGAGTACGTAGGGCTGCCGGCAGAACACCCGCAGAGCTACCGGCGCTTCATGTATGACAATTTCTTCTCCCATGTGGACTTGCGCGACGAGAATATCCATCTGCTGGATGGCAATGCCCCGGATCTGCTGGCCGAATGCCAAGGGTATGAGGAAAAAATCCGCCGTTATGGCAAAATCCACCTCTTTATGGGCGGCGTCGGCAACGATGGTCACATTGCCTTCAATGAACCGGCCTCCTCGCTGAACTCCCGTACGCGGATCAAGACCCTTACCGAAGACACCCGGCTGGCCAATGCCCGCTTCTTTGACGGTGACATGCAGCAGGTGCCCAAGCTGGCCCTGACGGTGGGGGTTGGCACCCTGATGGATGCCGAAGAGATCATGATACTGGTGACCGGTCACGCCAAGGCCTTGGCCCTGCAGGCGGCGGTGGAAGGCAGCGTCAACCATATGTGGACCATCTCCACCCTGCAGCTGCACCCCAAGAGCCTGATCGTCTGCGATGAGGCCTGCACCATGGAGCTCAAGGTCAAGACGGTTCGATATTTTCAGGAGTTGGAAGCCGAGAACATCAAGCGCCTCTAAACCCCAGGAGCAATACAGGAAGTAGTATGTACGCACTCACCCATGCCCAGATACATACAGGTAGCCAGAGTCTTAGCGACCATGCGCTGCTGATTGAGGACGACCGGATCGCCGGCCTGCTGCCGCTGGACAAGCTGGATCCCAGCCTACCCCGGCGTGAGCTGGCCGGCGGCCACCTCACCGCCGGCTTCATCGATCTGCAGCTCAACGGTTGTGGCGGTGTCTTGTTTAACAACACACCGAATCAGGCCACCCTGCAAACCATGCACGAGGCCAACCTGCGCAGCGGTACCACCAGCTTCCTGCCCACCCTGATCAGTGCACCGGATGAGACGATTCGAACCGCCCTGGGGGCCGTGCAGGCGTTCATGACGGCACAACCCGACTTGGTGCTAGGCATGCACCTGGAAGGTCCCTACACCAATCCTCAGCGCAAGGGCATACACCCGCTGGCGCAGCTGCGTCATCCGGACGACAGCATGATAGACTTTCTCTGCCAGCAAGCACCCTGGCTGCGTAAAGTCACCCTGGCCCCCGAGCAGAACCGTCCCGCACACATCCAACGCCTGACAGAGGCCGGCATACTGGTGGCCCTGGGCCACAGTGCCGCCAATTATCAAGAGACCATGGCCGGTTTTGCCGCGGGCATCGGCTTTGCCACCCATCTGTACAATGCCATGACCCCCACCCTCAACGGCCGGGAGCCCGGCGTGGTGGGCGCCATCTACGATCACCCGAGTGTCTATGCCGGCATAGTCGTGGATGGTCACCATGTGCACTGGGCAAATGTCCGGCTGGCCCACAAGGTAATGGGCGAACGTCTGTGTCTGGTGACCGATGCGGTGGCACCGGCGGGAGCACCCGCCGGCTTCGAACAGTTCGACTTTTGTGGCACCCAGGTGTTCTATCGGGACGGCAAGTGTATCGATGCCAATGGCACCCTGGGCGGTTCAGCCCTCACCATGATGGAAGGCGTGGCCAATCTGGTACGGCATGTAGGCCTGCCGCTGGATGAAGCCCTGCGCATGGCCTCGCTGTATCCCGCCCGGGCTTTGGGGGTGGCGGATCGCCTCGGCAGCATTGCCGTGGGCATGCTGGCCAACCTGACCCTGTTTGACGATGACTTCCACGTGCGTGCCACCGTGGTCAAGGGCCACTACCAAGAGCAAACACCATGACACTCTCCCAGGTCGCCAATGTAGAGCAGGTCAAGCAGGTCAACTCGGCCCTGGTTTACCGGCTCATCAATGAGCAGGGTCCCCTCTCCCGGGTTCGGCTGGCGGAACTCTCCGCCCTGGCGCCGGCCAGCATCACCAAGCTCAGCCGTCAGTTGCTGGAGGCCGGTCTGATCCGTGAGTTGGAGGAGTCCACCCCCACAGGCGGGCGTCCGGCCATTGCCCTCGCCTGCCAGGATGAGACGCTCGGCTTGGTGGCCGGACGACTGGGACGGGACAGACTGCAGCTAAGCCTCTACAACCTGAAGGGGGAGGAGCTGGCCAACCAGCAGTGGCCGGTCTCAGTCACAGAGCAGCAGGCCGTTATGGACCAGTTGCTGCAGACCCTGGGTGACTTTATCGCGCAATATGGCCAACGACTGCAGCGGCTGATCGCGGTCGGCCTGACCATGCCGGGTCTGATCGACCCACAGCAGGGTATGGTGTTTTACATGCCCCGCTACCAGCTCCGGGAGCTGGCCCTGGGCCCCTGGCTGGCCGAACGCTTAGGGTTGCCGGTCTACCTGGGCAACGACACCCGCGCCCATGCCCTGGCAGAGCACCTGATAGGCGCCGCCCAGGGCTGTCACGATGCCATCCTGGTGAGCGTACACCAGGGAACCGGCGCGGGTATCCTCAGCAACGGCCGAATCTTCTTGGGCAAGAACAGCAACGTCGGGGAAATCGGTCACATACAGGTGGAGCCATTTGGCCAGCGCTGTCATTGCGGCAACTTCGGCTGTCTGGAAACCATAGTGGCCAATCCCGCCATCCTGGGTCGCACGGCGCAATTGTTGGCCCAAGGACATCCCAGCCAGCTTGCGGCGGATAACCTCACCATAGAGGCGCTCTGCCAGGCGGCTCAGGCGGGCGACCCCTTGGCACGCCATGTGCTGGAGCACGCCGCTGAGCAGCTGGGACGCACCCTGGCCATCATGGTCAACCTGTTCAATCCGCAAAAACTGCTGCTCGCCGGTGAGATAATGCAGTGTCGGGACATTCTCTGGCCCGTATTACAACGCTGTATCGACCAACAATCCCTGCCGAGTTTTCATCAAGACTTGCCTATTGAGCTAGCCCGTTTTCAGCATGCCGGTACCATTGGTGGCTATGCCCTGATCAAGCGGGCCTTGTACGAAAGCGATCTGCTGCAACGGTTGATGACCCCCTCGGTAACGGAATAATGGCCCTACCAGCGTGGTCGCACAGGCCATTCCTACCAGGGAATGGCCTTTTTAGTGTTTTTTTCAGTCGTTTTTACTGCACAGGACCATCAAGAAGGGTCAATTGTGAGTCTTTTGTGTTGCCCCGCGTTTTTGATTAATTTTTTTTATCGTAAAATGAAAAAACTCGATTTTTAAGTCTGTTGCCCCCTGAACATACTTGCCCGCGACAGTTCCACCAACAATGAATACGAGCATCATGAGCTTCGAAACTGATAAGCGCTTTAATGACTTGCAACACTTTCCCCGGGGTATCCGCCGCAGTGGCGAATTCACCGTCGCTGAAGCCGACCTGCTCGAACGGCATGGCCACGCCATGCTCAGTCTCTACCAAGGCAAGACACAGCCCCAGGATGAGCTAGAAACCAGCTTTCTGGAGAGGGTGCAACAGGGGGATGCCAGCGGCCACCTCTACGCCAAGGTGTGGTTGAAGTACCTGAAGGTCATCGGACCCCGTCGGGTACATCGCCTGTGCACCGCCTCCGGTTCCGGTGGCGATGACAGCGGCAGCTTCGACACTGTGGACGAGTCCCTGGAGTAATGGATACAGATCTGCTGCGTACCTTTATCGAGGTCAGCAAGACTCGCCATTTTGGTCGTGCCGCAGAAAACCTGTATCTGACCCAGTCGGCGGTCAGTTTCCGGATCCGACAGCTGGAGCAGCAACTGGGGGTCACCCTGTTTGCCCGCCATCGGAATAACATCCAGCTGACCGCCGCCGGTCAACATCTCATTCCCTACGCCGAGAGCATCTTACTGACCCTGGGCCGCGCCAAGTTGGAGCTGGCCCGGGATCAGGCCCAACAGCAACTGCTGGCGGTCGGCGCCCCCCTGTTTTGCTGGGAGATGGGCCTGCAGGCCTGGCTGGATCACTGGTTTGCCCAGGGTAGCCAACCGGCCTTGCGCCTGGAAACCGCCAACCGCGAACAACTCTGTCGTCAGTTGCTGGAGCGGACCCTGGATCTGGCCATCCTTGCCGAACCCAGCAAGATAGACGAGGTGACGGTGCGTCCCCTGGCCGAGTACCAGCTGACCCTGGTGAGTCGCACCCCGCAGCTCAATCTGGAACAGGCCGCCAGCCAGCCCCTTATCTGGCTCGAGTGCGGTCAGCAGAGCACTCAGCAGGGGATCCCTAGCGAGTTGCTGCAACGCAGCCCCACCCTGCACACCGCCTCCGTCAGCCAGGCCCTGCAACACCTGTTGGCCCACGGCGGCATCGCCTATTTACCCCGCCACCTGGCAAGCCCGGCCCTCAAGCAAGGGCAGCTGCACCTGGTGGACGGCGCCCCCACCCTGATCCGCCCCCTGTACCTGGCCTATCGCCATGGCTTTGATCAGGAGGAGCGGCTGGGCAACCTGCTGGCCGCCCCGCTCATCTTCGGCGCTCGCCGTTAGTCCGTCAGGCTGTACTGCGCCAGCACGGCGCCGCTTTCTCGCTCCACCAGGGTCAGACAATCCGCCTCGTAGCGGCCGTAGCTGGCGGGCTGCCCCTCCCGCGGCATGGCTAGGGAGCCGGGGTTGAAGCGCATGGGACCATGGCCATCCTTCTGCCAATGCAGCTTGTGGGTATGGCCGGTGAGCAGCAGATCCCGCGCCGTCAGCGGCAGGCTCTCCTCCGCCAGGCAGTGACCGTGGGTCATGAAGAAGCGGTGGCCATCCACCAGCAATTGGTTATGGGATGCCAGGGCGGGAAACTGCAGCAGCATCTGATCCACTTCGCTGTCGCAGTTGCCGCGTACCGCGATGATCTGCTGCCGCAGCCCATTGAGCCGCGCCGCCACCCCCTGGGGGTCATAGCCGGCCGGCACCGGATTGCGGGGGCCGTGATTGAGCAGATCCCCCAGCAGCAGGTAATAGTCGGGTTGCCAGGCGGCCAGTTGCAGCAGGGCGTGATCCAGGGCCACCAGATCGCCATGAATGTCGGAAAGCAGGGCAAGACGCATAAAAAACGGGCTCCATGTCAGCACAGGGAGCCCGCAGTATACCCCGTTAGGGGATCAGGGGGAGACCACCAGGCCAATCTGGCCCTCGGGCAACCATTCGTATATCACCTCGGCCTGCTGGCTACAGCAACCGCCATGACAGCCGCCGGTCTGGCATTTGCGCACCCGCCCCTTGCGCATCCACACCCCCATGATGCCCTCGAGCATGCCCTCCGGGATCCGGTGACGCCGGGCCAGCTCCTTCTGACTCAGGCGGCCCGCCGTCTGCAGGCTCTGCCCCACCTCCTGCAGTATCATAGCAACACCACCTTGCGGGACAGGCGTTCACCGCGGCGGCGCAACAGCCAGACGATGCCCCCCAAGGCCAGGCCATAGGCCAGCAGCCAGCTGAGGCTCTGCACCGGATGCACCGTCAGATGACTGAGCTGATAGTAGAGGGTCGATACCATGAAGGCGCACAGGTTACACCACATGGCGGTGAACAGCGCCCAGCTACGGCCTGTCTCCCGCACCAGAGCCCCCATGGCGGCGGCACAGGGCATGTACAGCAGCACGAACAGCAGGTAGGCGAAGGCCCCGGTGGCACCGGCAAAGTGGGTCTGCATGTTGCCGAAGATGGAGACGTCCACCGCCTGCTCCTCGGCCGCCGTGGTCAGATCGCTGGTCTCACCCAGCTCGATCCCCATGGGGTCGGTCGCATTGATGCCCGCCAGGTTGGCCGGAATGGTGGCCAGCGCCTCTTGCAGGCTGGCCAGCAGATCAAACTCGGCCGCTGCTTCCTCTCCCGGGGTCTGGTAGAGGTTGTTCAGGGTACCCACCACCGCCTCTTTGGCGAAGATCCCGGTGATGATGCCGACGGTGGCCTGCCAGTTATCCGGCTGTATCCCCAGCGGTGAAAGCACTGGCGTCACCTTCTTCGCCACCACGCTCAGCACCGAGCTGTCGCTATCCTGGTGGCCAAAGCTGCCGTCGGTGCCGAGGGAGTTGAACAGGTTCAGTACCGCCACCACCAGAACGATCGTCTTGCCGGCGCCCAGCACGAAGCCACGCAGCTTGTGCCAGGTCTTGATCAGCATGTTGCCCAGCCGGGGCAGCTCGTAGTCCGGCATCTCCATCAGCATGGACTCGCTCTTGCCCGGCAGCAGGGTCCGGCGCAGCAGCAAACCGGTGAGCACCGCCACCAGGATGCCGATGAGGTAGAGGGCAAACACCACGTTCTGCCCCGAGTCGGGGAAGAAGGCCACCGCAAACAGGGCATACACCGGCAAGCGGGCCCCGCAGGACATGAAGGGCGCCATGGCGGAGGTGATGAGGCGCTCCCGCTCCGTGTTGAGGGTGCGCGCCGACATGACCGCCGGCACGGTACAGCCAAACCCCATCAGCATGGGCACGAAGGCCTTGCCCGGCAGCCCGAGAAAACGCATCAACCGATCCACCACGAAGGCGGCGCGGGCCAGATAGCCAGACGCCTCCAGCATGGAGAGAAACAGGAACAGGAAGCCGATGACGGGAATGAAGGTGGCCACCGTCTGGATACCACTGCCGAAGCCGTCAGACACAGTCGCCACCAGCCACTCCGGCATGCCCAGCCCTTCCAGCAGATGGCGGCTGCCATCGACAAACAGGGCGCCGGCCAGGATATCGAAAAAGTCGATGAAGGCGCTGCCCACATTGATGGCGAACATGAACATCAGATACATGACACCGAGGAAGATGGGGATCCCCAGCCAGCGATTGAGCAACCAGCGATCCAGCCGCTCGCTGGCGCTGGCCCCCAACTTGCCGTGTTGCTTGAGACAGGCTTGGCAATGCTGATGAATGAAGTCGTAACGCACGTCTGCCAGGTGCAGATCCAGATCCACCAGGGCCTTGGCCCGGTTGCACAGGTTGGTCACCAGATCCGGTTGGCCAAGCTGCAGGTTGGCCGCCAGGCGGGCGTCCTCCTCCAGCAGGCGCAAGGCACAGCCGCGGGCCGCCAGATGGGGATGGGACAGACTGGCGGCCAGCTCGGCAATCAGCGGCTCCAGCTCGTCGCCGTAATGCAGGCTGTCCAGCGGCGCCTGAGGTTGGCCCATCAGGGCACTCATCATGGCCTTGAGACCACGGGTCTGCTTGCGGTTGTGGGCCGACAGGGCCACCACGGGGCAGCCCAGCACGGCACTGAGGCCTTCGACATCGATGCTCTGATGGCGCTTGGCCACCACATCGGACTTGTTGAGCACCACCAGCAGCGGCAGCCCCAGCTCCCGCAGCTGCAGGGTCAGGTACAAGGAGCGCGCCAGGTTGCTGGCATCCACCACGTTGACCACCAGATCCGGCTTATGGGTCAGCACGTAATTGAGCGCCACCTGCTCATCCACCGAGGCATCCCGGCCCTCCAGGGCATAGATGCCCGGCAGATCGACGATGTCGAACTGATCGCCATCCTGTTCAAAGGCGCCGGTCTTCTTGTCGACCGTCACGCCGCTCCAATTGCCCACATGCTGGTTGGCGCCGGTGAGGGCATTGAACAGCGAGGTCTTGCCACTGTTGGGGTTACCTACGGTTACCAGATGCCACTTCATACCAACTCCACCTCAATCTGGCCGGCCAAGGCACGTTGCAGGGAAAGCGTGATACCATCAGCCGCCACCTGCAGCGGATCGCCAAAGGGGGCGGTACGCAGCAACCGAACCTCGGTGTGTGGCAGCAGCCCCATGACCATCAGCTTGCGGCGCACGGCAGGCTCGACGCCCGCCAGGCTGCCGATGCGGACGGCACAACCGGGTTCCAGTTCAGATAGCAGCATGGCGACTCCTCAATACCATTGATAATGGTTCTCAGTAATCGCCATTATAGACGATTTCCCTAAAGAGAAAAGGGTGATCCAGATCAACCTATCTCTACCTTTTACCGACAGAATTTGCACATAGAATGCCCAGGAGCCCCACGATGGCCGATAACAACTCTCGACTGGTCTACTCCACCGATGGCCAGCACCTCAACACCCAGACCGCCGCCTCGGCCAGTCCATTTGCCGCCGATGGCCTGGTGCGGCTGCGCCGGGAAACCAAGGGTCGCAAGGGCGCCGGTGTCATCACCATCCACGGGGTACCGGCAGAGCAGCAAAAGACCATCGCCAGCCTGCTGAAGAAAAAATGCGGCACCGGTGGCGCCCTCAAGGATGGCATCATCGAAATTCAGGGGGACAAGCGGGAGATCATTGAGGCCGAGCTGGCCAAGGCGGGCTTTAGCACCCGTTGGGTCGGCGGCTAGGCAAACCCCGCTGGCTGGCTAAAACAGGCTGAGCTGCTCGCCGGCCAGGCCTTCGAAGCTTACGCCAATCCAAGGTAGGATCGCCTCCGCTACCGGCCGTAACTGCTTGTCGATGTAATGCTGATAATCGATGGCATGCTGGCGATGGCCCACCGGCTCCGGGCCCGCCAGGGTCTGGTAATAGGCGATCTCCCCCCGACGGCTGTACAGTGGTGGCAGGCCGGCGGCCTGCCTGGCCGCCTCCAGCTTGATGGCCGCCTTGACGTGCGGCGGCTGACTCAGCTGATAGGCCGCCAGGGGCCGCCGCAGTTTCTTGTGATAGACAAGCCAGTGATCCAACTCCCCCTGCCGGGTCTGACGCACCATCTGCTGCACAAAGGCCGCCACATCCTCATCGTGGAAGACCCGCCAATAGAGTCCCTGTTGAAACTGTTTGGCCAGCTCGGTCCAGTCACTGCGAATGCTCTCCAACCCCTTGAAGATCAGCTCATCCCCTTGCGCTGAGCTGACCAAGCCGGCATAGCGCTTCTTGCTGCCCTGCTCCTGGCCACGGATGGTGGGCATGAAGAAGCGGGCATAGTGGCGCTCAAACTGCAACTCCAGGCAGGAGCTGATGCCAAACTCGTCGACGAGCCGTTGCCGCCAGTAGTCGTTGATGCCAGCGGCCAGCGCCTTCCCCTGCGCCACCGGGTCGCTGACTTGCTCGGGCGTCAACCAGACGAAGATAGAGTCGGTGTCACCGTAAATCACCTGATAACCCTGCTCCTGCAGCCAGAGCCGGCTTTGCTGCATCAACCACTGCCCCCGCAGCGTGATGCTGGACGCCAGCCGCGCATCAAAGAAGCGGCAGCCCGGCGACCCCAGCACCCCATAAAAGGAGTTCATCAACAGCTTGATGGCCTGGGAGAGGACGGCATCCTGCTGGGCCTTGGCCTGATCCCGCGCCTGCCACAGCTGAGCCAGCAAGCCGGGTAAAATGGCCACCTCGGGGGCAAACCGGGCACCGAGAAAGCCGGGGATGGTGTCCTGCTGTCGGAGCATGCCCTCCACCAGCGCCAGGGGATCGATGGCGAAGGTACGGATGAGGCTGGGATACAGACTCTTGAAATCCAGCACCAACACATGTCGATACAGGCCGGGCACGGAGTCCATCACATAGCCGCCGGGCGAGGGAGTGATGGGGCCCTGCGGACGATCCGGCGCCACATAGCCTCGCCGGTGCAACCTGGGTAGATACAGATGGCTAAAGGCCGCCACCGAGCCGCCGGGTCGCTCCAGTGCCAGCCCGGAGAGCTGGGCGCGGCGTTGCAAGAACGGCAGCAGCGCCAGACGGTCAAACAGCTCCCAAACCAGCCGGCAATCCTGCAGGTTATAGCACGCCAGTTGCACCGGATCCTGCTGATGCCACTGCACTATGGCCTGCTCCCGCTGGTGCTCGGCGGTTCCCTGCAGATCCTTGCCCTCCCCCAGCACCTGACGGGCCACCGCCTCCAGGGCGTAGCTGTCGAAGTGCATGCCGGCAGACTTGAGGGCGGCGATGCCATCGACGGCCACCCGCCCGGGCAACAGCAGGGTGCCGGTATCCTTACCCTCCGCCGAGGGCCAGAACCGGGCCAGCTGGCCGGCCCGCCCCCAGTCGGCCGCCAGCCCATGCAACTCCAACCGCCGCAGCAGGAGCCGACAGTCAAAATTCACCAGATTCCAGCCAAGCAGCAAATCAGGATCCTGCTGACGCAGGCAGGCCCCCAGGTGCAGCAGCAGGCTGCGCTCGTCGGCCACCCATTCGATCTTCACATCAGCCGGTGAGGGACGTGGAGCCCCCACCATGATGACGGTATGCCAGCCTTGGTTGCACAGGCCGACGCACAGCAGCCGGCCATCCGGCGCGCACTCCACGTCCAGCGACAGGGCGCGGCCCTGCCAAGCATGTTCCGCCGGTGCCAGTTGAGTGACCCGGACTTCCCGGTATCCCGCATGGACGCTGGCCTCACCGCAGAAACGGACCCCGGCGGTGATGAATCGCTCCATCAAGTAACGATCCACCGGCCGGACATCCGCCTCCAGCAAGGCAAGACCATGCTGCCGCAACAGGGTACGAGCACGGTGTTCGACGCTCAGACTGGGCAAATAGCAGGCGCTCACCGGCTGCTGGGCAAAGCTCTTCAGCGCCAAAGGGCGAAAGCGTGCAGCCAGACCATGAACCTGCAGCAGGATTTCGGCCTGGGCCTGCTGGGCTTGTGGGAGAAAAAACAGGGGTTCGTGATCCGGCACTCGCAGCAAGGCCGGTCCGGCTTGGGTGGTTACCCAGAATTGCAATTCGCAGCGGCCCTGGCGATCCAGGGCCTGACGAGTCAGCAAAAAGCCGGTCTCATCCACCGGCTGTTGTCGCGTCATGGGGCGGGCAGGCGGTGACGCCGGCTACTCTTTTTTACCAAAGCCAGACGCCTTAAGACTGAAGCCAGCGTCGTTACGCCAGGCATCCAGGCCACTGCGGTTGTTGCCCGCCACCAGGCTGGCGGCCAGGCTGGGACTGTTGAACAGATAATCCTCGGTCAAACGATAGCCCGGCGCCTCCGTCACCAGCAGACCCTTGGCTTGCAGACTCAGGCGCAGTTCAATCACGGCCTCGCGGAGGGAGTCCGCCTGCTCGGCCACCAGGGTGGAGCCAGCCAGCAGCATGAAACCGGGTTGATGACGCTGCCCCACCGGATACCCGCTGGCCACCGCCCCCTTGACATGAAAATGGTACAGTTCCCGCTCCCCGGGCCGGCTCTCCTGCAGGGCCTTTTGCAACGCCATCAGCTCATCGTAGATGTCAATGGGCACCACAGCTGCCTGGCGATTGCCGCGATTATCCACGATGAAACTGACCTGCTTGCTCAACATCATCCCTGCATCCTCACCTTGTTTGATGGCGCCCCCGGCGCGTCGGATTAGTCTGCCTGTTGTCGAGCCAGGAACCAAGTCATCAGTGAGGAAAGCCGCATAAAGCTGTGATAAGGCTCGGGTCGTGGTGGCAAAGTGACCCCGGGGCGCGTCACCACCAGGGTCATGAGCCCGGCCCGCAGCGCACTGAGCATGCCGGTCTCGGAGTCCTCCACGGCATAACATTGGTAAGGCTCACGGCCCAGGGCCCGCACGGCGCGCTGATAGGGCTCGGGATGGGGTTTGGCCTGGGTGACATCATCCCGGGTGATCACCGCTTTAAAGTACTCCTGCCAGCCGAAGGCCTTGAGTACCGGCAGCACCTCGTGCCGGTAAGCGCCGGTCACCAGCGCCAGACTGGCTCCCAGCTCTGCCAGGCCGGCCAGCAGTTCATCCGCCCCCGCCTCCTTGCGCGGCAGCGAGGTGGCCAGCAGGGTCATCAGGCGGTCCCCTTTGCGCGCGGCCAACTCTGCCGGCAACACGGCGAGTTTAAACTCCCGGGCCAACACGGCCGCCGTACTCAAGGTGCCCATGCCGGCAAAGCGCCGCAGGTACTCCTCCTCATCCAGCGCCGCACCAAATACCGACAACTCCTCGGCCCAGGCGGCATAATGCAGGGGCTCAGAGTCCACCAGGGTGCCATCAAAATCCAAACAGACTGCCATCTGCGTCATGCCATACTCCTTATTCCAGTGGCCATCAGGCCTGCCGCTGCCCTTTTATTAAAGAAGAGGTCGAGCCACCGCTCAAGCCTAAACCCAGCCCCATGCCTGGCCGATACACGGCAGCGGCCGGGATGTCACCCCAACACAATCAACATAAAAAGTCACTTTTAGTGACTATTTATACTTGCGCATCCTGGCATTTTTCCTCATCATAACGCCAGTTTTTCTGTTGGAATACCGGCCATGGTTCGCGAAAGAGATGCAGTATTGGTGAGCGCGTTTCGGCACTCGACTCCCTATGTCAATCATCACAGAGGCTCCACCTTTGTCATCATGATTGGCGGCGAAGCCATCGCCGATGAAAACTTCAACAGTATCGTCACCGACATCGCCCTGTTGCAGAGCCTGGGTATCCGGCTGGTGCTGGTGTTTGGCGCCCGGCCGCAGATCGATAACCAACTGGCCCAAGCCGGGATCCGCTCCCGCTTTCACAAGCGCATTCGCATCACCGACAGCGACAGCTTCCGCATCATCAAGCAGGTGTGCGGCGGTCTGCAGCTGGAGATCATGTCCCGCCTGTCCATGGGGCTGGTGAATACCCCCATGGCCGGCGCCCGGGTCAACGTGGTCAGCGGTAACTTTGTCACCGCCCAGCCGCTGGGGGTGGACGATGGCATCGACTACTGCCACAGCGGTCGGGTGCGCCGCATCGATACCCAGGGGATTGAGGGGCAGCTGAACAACAACGCCGTGGTGCTGATCTCTCCCATCGGCTTCTCGGTCACCGGCGAGAGCTTCAGCGTCAATGCCGAAGATCTGGCGGCCCAGGTGGCCATCCATCTCAAGGCCGATAAGCTCATCGCCTTCTGCTCCAACCAAGGGGTGGTAGGACACACGGGACAAGTGGTCTCCGAGCTCTTCCCCGAGCAGGCCGAGGAGTGCCTGGCCCAACTGGAGGCCCAGGGGGAAGATAGCTCAGGCACCGCCCGTTACATGCGCGCCGCCATCAAGTCTTGCCGGGCGGGCGTTCCCCGCAGCCACCTGGTCAGCTACCGCGAAGACGGCTCCTTGCTGCAGGAACTGTTCACCCGGGACGGTATCGGCACCCAGATAGTGCGGCAGAGTGCCGAGCAGGCCCGGCGTGCCACCATAGACGACATTGGCGGCATCCTGGATCTGATCCGGCCCATGGAGGAGGAAGGCATTCTGGTGCGTCGCTCACGGGAACAACTAGAGATGGAGATCGATCTGTTCCAGATCATCGAGCGGGACGGCATGGTCATCGGCTGCGCCGCCCTCTATCCCTTCCCCGAGGAAGGCATGGGCGAGATGGCCTGTGTGGCGATCCACCCTGACTATCGCAACTCCAACCGTGGCGATCGCCTGGTGGCCAAGGTCGAGGAGCAAGCCAGGCTGCAACGGCTGCAGAAGTTGTTCGTGCTGACCACTCGCTCCATTCACTGGTTCCGCGAGCGTGGCTTCGAACCTGTCGAGGTGGCGGATCTGCCGGTGGCCAAGCAGAAGCTGTACAACTACCAGCGCCGCTCGAAGATTTTGATGAAGTCGTTGTAATCTAGACAAAAAAAAGGCGGGGCCGCAATAGACTACGGCCCCGTTTTGGCAATGGAGATTTCTGGTTTCCACGCCGTGGACTATAGCAGCGGGATCTGGCTCATTAGGTGTCACTCGTCACATTTTGACGCCAGTGTTGCAACTGGTTAACAAAAAATCCCAGTCCAGATCACACTTTGAAAGTGTTTTCACTCAAGAAAAAAGGTTCCCACTGGCAACAGAAGGCATTTTTGCGCCAAGGCTGTTGACAGTCAGGGGATCCGCAAGTAAACCTTTACGCCCCGGTACTTGGTACCAGGACCAGAAGAGGCGCGTTGCCCAGGCAACCGGCAGGAGGAGCCAACTCCCATGATCGCCGGCCAGGGGGAGCAACGCCGAGGCACAGTACGCCGTTGGGGCAAGACTGTGTCGGCTGCGTGGGCTGAATCCCTCGGGCTGCCACCTGTTTTCGGGTGGAGTGCTTCTGGCAAGATGTTGACCTCTCCCCTCTTGCCTGACTGCACTCCCCTTGTTCGACGTGACTAACGCTGGCGATGGCCAGCAGACAAGGAGTTTGAGTTGAGTCAGCTTACTGTGGCCAAGTTTGGCGGCACCAGCGTCGCGGACGCCCATGCCATGGCACTGTGTGCCAAGATCGTGACCCAGAATCCCCAGACCCGAGTGGTCGCTCTCAGCGCCAGTGCCGGCGTCACCAACCTCTTGGTCGCCCTGGCTCAGGGCACCCTGAGCCAGGAAGAGCGCCAGGCCCACCTGACACGACTGACCCATATTCAAGACGCCATCCTGGATGCCTTGGGGCGGCCAGATGCGGCCTGCCAGCAGATCCAGACCATTTTGGCCGAGGTAGCCCAGCTGGCCGAACAGGCGGTGCAGGAAACCGATGCGGCCCTGGTGGATCGCCTGGTGGCCCAGGGTGAGCTGATGTCCACCCGTCTGTTTACCGAGCTCCTCACCCAGCAAGGGCACAAGGCCAGCTGGTTCGATGTGCGCCGCGTGATGCGTACCGACAGCCTGTTCGGCAAGGCCACCCCGGCCATTGAAGCCCTGCGCACCCTCTGCCAACAGGAACTCTCCCCGCTGCTGACGGATCACATCGTCATCACCCAGGGCTTTATCGGGGCCAATGCCGAAGGCCAGACCACCACCCTGGGTCGTGGCGGCAGTGACTACAGCGCCGCCCTGCTGGCCGAGGCCTTGAATGCCAGCGAGCTGGAAATCTGGACCGACGTGCCCGGCATCTATACCACGGATCCCCGGCTGGTCAGCTCGGCGCGGCCCATCGACGAGATCAGCTTCGCCGAAGCGGCGGAGATGGCCACCTTCGGCGCCAAGGTGCTGCACCCGGCCACCCTGCAACCGGCCCTGCGCAAAGGGATCCCGGTGTTTGTCGGCTCCAGCAAGGCCCCCGAAGCCGGTGGCACCTGGGTGCGCGGCAAGACCGACAGCACACCGCTGTTTCGGGCCGTGGCCCTGCGCCGTAACCAGCAATTGCTGACCCTGCAAAGCCCCAGCATGTTGGGGGCCTGCGGTTTCCTGGCCGAGGTGTTCAGCATTCTGGCCAAGCACCGCATCTCGGTGGATCTCATCACCACCTCAGAGGTGAGCGTCTCCCTGACCCTGGATCACACCGGCAGTCAATCCAGCGGCAAGAGCATGCTCAGTGACGCTGTGCTGGCCGAGCTGAGTGCCTTGTGTAAGGTGAAGGTAGAAGAGGATCTGGCCCTAGTGGCCCTGATCGGGAATCGCATGAGCGAGGTGAATGGCGCCGGCAGCCGGGTGTTTGACACCCTGGACGACGTCAACATTCGCCTCATCTGCTACGGGGCCAGCCCCCACAATCTTTGCTTCCTGGTGCGGGAGGCAGATGCCGTCAGCGTGGTGCAGCGACTGCACCAGCAGCTGCTGGGTTAAGCGCACTTTAAGTCCTTTTACTCCGTTGGGCGCAGCTTGTCTGCGCCCTTTTTTGTGCCCGTGTGGCGCCCCTGCTATGCTGGCCACCTCACCCTCAGCACGGAGTCACCTGACATGATCCTCTCCACCACCCCCACCCTGGAAGGCAAACAGATCCTCGAGTACCGCGGCATCGTCGTCGGTGAGGCCATACTGGGCGCCAATATCTTCAAGGATCTGTTTGCCGGCATCCGCGACATCATAGGCGGCCGCTCAGCCGCCTACGAAAAAGAGCTGGGCAAGGCCCGGGAGATCGCCATGCAGGAACTCAGTCAGAGAGCCGCGGCACTGGGCGCCAACGCCGTGGTGGGCATCGATCTGGACTATGAGGTGGTAGGACCCAACGGTGGCATGCTGATGGTCAGCATCAGCGGCACGGCGGTGGTGATCCGCTAAGCGGCATCGTAAAGCGGCAAACAAAGAGGCCGGGCAATTGCCCGGCCTCTTGTTAAATGAGGATATAGCGAGTCATCAGGCCCGCTCGGCGGCTTCGCCATCTAGTTCACCGTTGGCCGCCATGGTCAGCTCCATGCGGCGGAAGCCCTGGGTCACGGCCACAGACGGCGCCTTGTCCAGCAGGCTCACCAGCCAGATGGTCAGGGTAGCCAGACCGAAGCCTGGCACCATTTCATACAGACCAAACCAGCCGCCGTTGCGCCAGATGATGACCGTCAGGGCACCTACCAGCATACCAGCCAGGGCGCCGTTGCGGGTCATGCGCGGCCACAGCACGGACAAGAGCACCACGGGGCCGAAGGCAGAGCCGAAGCCAGCCCAGGCGTAGCCCACCAGACCCAGCACCTGGCTGGTGGGATCCGAGGCGATGGCCAGCGCCACCAGGGCCACCAGCAGCACCATCAGGCGACCGCACCACACCAGCTCCTTGTCGGAGGCGTTAGGCCGCAAGAAGGCCTTGTAGAAGTCCTCGGTCAGGGCGGAGGAGGAGACCAGCAGCTGACAGGACAGGGTGCTCATCACCGCCGCCAGGATGGCGGAGAGCAGGATGCCGGCGACCCAGGGGTTGAACAGGATCTGAGACAGGGAGATGAACACCGTCTCGCTGTTGGCTTTCACACCCGCCGCCTGCGCCGGGTTGGCGGCATAGTAGGCGATGCCGAAGAAACCGACGCCGATGGCGCCCGCCAGGGTCAGCACCATCCAGGTCATGGCGATGCGCCGGGCCTTGGGGATGGTCTGCAGGGAGCTGGCCGCCATGAAGCGGGCCAGGATATGGGGCTGCCCCATGTAGCCCAGGCCCCAGGCCATCAGGGAGATGATGCCGATGGTGGTGGTGCCGTTAAACAGATCCGTCATGGCCGGATTGATCTGCTCCACCGCGCTCACCGCCTCACCAAAGCTGCCCACATGGAGCATGACGATGACCGGGGTCAGCAAGAGGGCGAAGATCATCAGGGTGGCCTGCACCGTATCGGTCCAGCTCACCGCCAGGAAACCACCGATGAACACGTAGGCCAGGGTCGCCAAGGCGCCGAGCCAGAGGGCGGTGCCGTAGTCAAAGCCGAAGGTCTGCTCAAACAGGCGGGCACCGGCCACCATGCCGGAGGCACAATAGATGGTGAAGAACAGCAGTATGATGATGGCGGAGAACACCCGCAGCAGCCGGCTGCGATCCTCGAAGCGGTGGGTGAAGTAATCCGGCAGGGTCAGGGCGTTGCGGGAGAGCTCGGTGTAGACCCGCAGGCGACCGGCCACCAGCAGCCAGTTGAACCAGGCCCCGATCACGAGGCCAATGGCAATCCAGCTCTCACTGATGCCGGAGACGAAGATGGCACCCGGCAAGCCCAGCAGCAGCCAGCCGCTCATGTCGGAGGCCCCTGCGCTCATGGCGGTGACGAAGCTGCCCAGCCGGCGGCCGCCCAGAATGTAATCGGACAGATTGCGGGTATAGCGCCAGGCCATGAAGCCGATGGCGATCATGGCCAGTATGTAGATCACAAAGGTGATCGTGGTTGGGTTGGTTGTGCTCATGGGCGTCCTGCCATTTGACGTGGAAAAACGCACATTGTGCGGGGAAATGCCGGATGGAGCAAGCCACGGGATGAGTCTGTCCGCCTCATCGGCAGAGGCTTGCCAAGGACCGTACAGGCTGTCACAGTGGCCCTCGCTGTCTGATCCCCATCAATGGAGCGTCTTTCGTGTCCCGTTTACTGCTGCTGTGCTGTCTGCTGCTGTCCGCCTGTGCCAGCCTCAATCCCATCCAGGCCCCCAAGGTGCTGGTCAATTCCGTGGTGCTGCAACCCCATGCCAGCGGCCTGCCGCAACTGGCCATCAGCCTGCACCTGAGCAATCCCAACGACCGCGACTTGTCTTTGCGTGGTGCCAGCTACGATCTGTCGGTGGAGGGGCATGCCCTGCTCTCCGGTGTCGCCAACCAGTTGCCTGTACTGCCCGCCTACGGTGAGGCCGATGTCACCCTGCTGGCCCGACCCGATATGCTCGGTGCCCTGGCCCTGGCCCAGCAGCTACTCAGTGCCCCGCCCAAGGATGGCCTGGGCTACCAGCTGCATCTGGTGCTGGATGCCGGGGCCCTGCTGCCAAACATCACCCTCAATAAAGAGGGGCGCCTCGGCGGCAGCACGCGCCAATGAGCCGCGAAACCCGGCTCGGCCGAAAAAAAAAGCCTCCCGATTGGGAGGCTTTTTCATTTGCCGTCCAGCTTAGCGGCTGGCCAGTACCCGGGCGTGCAGCTCCTGCACCGAGCTGACCGTTTCGGTCTCGTCCACCGGCATGGCCATGCAGCAGGCGAAGGCCGCGTTCAGGGTGGTGGTGTAGGACACCTTGTGCTGCAGGGCGCCGCGGCGCAGCTGCTTGGAGTCCTCAATGGCCTGACGCCCCTCGGCGGTGTTGACTATGTAGGTGTACTCGCCACTCTTGATCCGGTCGAGGATGTGGGGGCGGCCTTCGTGCACCTTGTTCACCAGGCGCGGGTTGATGCTGGCTTCACCCAGGATCACCGCGGTGCCGTGGGTGGCATCCAGTTCGAAGCCCGCTTCGATCAGCTTTGAAGCCAAGTCCACCACCCGTTGCTTGTCGCCGTTGCGCACGGACAAGAGCACGCGGCCGGCACGGGGGATGGCGCTGTTGGCACCCAGCTGGGCCTTGGCATAGGCCTCAGCGAAGGTCTCACCCACGCCCATCACCTCACCGGTGGAGCGCATCTCGGGGCCGAGCAGCGGGTCGACACCGGGGAACTTGTTGAACGGCAGCACCACTTCCTTCACGGAGTAGAAGGGCGGGATGATCTCCTGGGTGAAACCTTGCGCGGCCAGGGACTGACCGGCCATCACCCGGGCGGCGATCTTGGCCAGGGGCGCACCGGTGGCCTTGGAGACAAACGGCACAGTCCGGGCGGCACGGGGGTTCACCTCAATGAGGTAGATCTCGTCGTCCTTCACGGCGAACTGCACGTTCATCAGACCGATGACGCCCAGCTCCATGGCCAGCTTGCGCACCTGATCGCGGATGCGATCCTGCACCTCGGCAGACAAGGTGTAGGGCGGCAGGGAGCAGCCGGAGTCACCGGAGTGGATACCACACTGCTCGATGTGCTCCATGATGCCGCCGATCACCACCTGCTCGCCGTCACACACGGCGTCAACGTCCACCTCGGTGGCGTCGTCCAGGAAACGATCCAGCAGCACGGGCGACTCGTTGGAAACGCTCACCGCCTCGTTGAAGTAGCGGCGCAGATCCTGCTCGTCATAGACGATTTCCATGGCCCGGCCACCCAGCACGTAGGAGGGGCGAACCACCAGCGGGTAGGTGATGCGGGCCGCCGTCTGTACCGCCATTTCGATGGTGGTGACGGTGCCGTTTTCCGGTTGCTTCAGCCCCAGGCGTTCCACGGCCTGCTGGAAGCGCTCACGGTCTTCGGCGCGGTCGATGGCATCCGGGCTGGTGCCGATGACGGGCACACCGGCCGCTTCCAGGGCGCGGGAGAGCTTGAGCGGGGTCTGGCCGCCGTACTGGACGATGACGCCCTTGGGCTGCTCGACCCGCACGATTTCCAGCACGTCTTCCAGGGTCACCGGCTCGAAGTAGAGGCGATCCGAGGTGTCGTAATCGGTGGAGACGGTCTCCGGGTTACAGTTGACCATGATGGTCTCGTAACCGTCCTCACGCAGCGCCAGGGCCGCGTGCACGCAGCAGTAGTCGAACTCGATACCCTGACCGATGCGGTTCGGACCGCCACCCAGCACCATGATCTTGTCTTTGGTGGTGGGCGCCGCCTCGCACTCCTCGTCATAGGTGGAGTACATGTAGGCGGTGTTGGTGGCAAATTCGGCGGCGCAGGTATCCACCCGCTTGTACACGGGCAGGATCTCGTGCTTGTGGCGCAGCTTGCGCACCTCGCCTTCCGCCACGCCCAGCAGCTTGCCCAGGCGGGCATCGGAGAAGCCCTTGCGCTTGAGCTGACGCAGCAGCTCGGGCGTCAGGCCGATCATGCCGCCTTCCTTGACCAGCTCCTCGAGCTTGACGATCTCTTCGATCTGCACCAGGAACCAGGGGTCAATCTTGGTCAGCTTGAACACCCCCTCGACGGACAGGCCGGCACGGAAGGCATCGGCGATGTACCAAATCCGATCGGCGCCAGCGTTTTGCAGCTCCTGGCTGATGCGGGCAAAGCTGTCGGGATCCTTGGCATCCACCATGGGGTCGAAGCCGGTCTTGCCGGTTTCCAGACCGCGCAGGGCCTTGTGCAGGGACTCCTGGAAGTTGCGGCCGATGGCCATCACCTCGCCCACCGACTTCATCTGGGTGGTGAGGCGGTCGTTGGAGCCGGCAAACTTCTCGAAGTTGAAGCGCGGTACCTTGGTGACCACGTAGTCGATGGAGGGCTCGAAGGACGCCGGGGTCTTGCCGCCGGTGATGTCGTTCATCAGCTCGTCCAGGGTGTAGCCTACCGCCAGCTTGGCCGCCACCTTGGCGATGGGGAAGCCGGTGGCCTTGGAGGCCAGGGCGGAGGAACGGGACACCCGCGGGTTCATCTCGATGATGACCATGCGACCGTCCTTCGGGTTGATGCCGAACTGGACGTTGGAGCCGCCGGTTTCCACGCCGATCTCGCGCAGCACAGCCATGGAGGCGTTGCGCATCAGCTGGTATTCCTTGTCGGTCAGGGTCTGAGCCGGGGCGACCGTGATGGAGTCACCTGTGTGGATGCCCATGGGGTCGAAGTTTTCGATGGAGCAGACGATGATGCAGTTGTCGTGACGGTCCCGCACCACTTCCATCTCGTACTCTTTCCAGCCGATCAGCGACTCGTCGATCAGCAGCTCCTTGGTGGGAGACAAGTCCAGACCGCGCTCGCAGATCTCCACGAACTCTTCCGGGTTGTAGGCGATACCGCCACCGGAGCCGCCCATGGTAAAGGAGGGACGGATGATGCAGGGGAAGCCGACCATCTTCTGTACGTCCCAGGCTTCGTCCATGTTATGGGCGATGCCGGCACGGGGGCATTCCAGGCCGATGCTGCGCATGGCCAGGTCGAAACGGTGGCGATCTTCGGCCTTGTCGATGGCGTCGGCGGTAGCACCGATCATCTCCACCCCGAACTCGGCCAGCACCCCTTGGCGCTCCAGCTCCAGGGCACAGTTGAGGGCAGTCTGGCCACCCATGGTGGGCAGCACAGCGTCCGGCCGCTCCTTCTTGATGATCTCGCGCACCACTTCCCAGGTGATGGGCTCGATGTAGGTAGCATCGGCCATCTCGGGATCGGTCATGATGGTGGCCGGGTTGGAGTTCACCAGGATGACCCGATAACCCTCTTCCCGCAGGGCCTTACAGGCCTGGGCGCCGGAGTAGTCAAACTCACAGGCCTGGCCGATGACGATAGGGCCCGCGCCCAGGATCAGGATGCTTTGAATGTCTGTACGTTTTGGCATGACTCTCTACCCTACTCTTTATGCGCGGTACGTCTTGATAAGCTCGATGAAATGGTCAAACAGCGGCGCGGCATCGTGCGGCCCCGGGCTTGCTTCCGGGTGCCCCTGGAAGCTGAACGCCGGCTTGTCGGTTCTGTGGATCCCCTGCAAGGAGCCGTCGAACAGCGACACGTGGGTGGCCCGCAGGTTGCTCGGCAAGGTTGCCTCGTCCACCGCGAAACCATGGTTTTGACTGGTGATCATCACCACATCCCGATCCAGATCCTTCACCGGGTGGTTGGCACCGTGGTGGCCGAACTTCATCTTGACTGTCTTGGCACCGGAGGCCAGGCCCAGCAGCTGGTGGCCCAGGCAGATGCCGAACACCGGGATCTCGGTGTCGAGGAATGCCTTGATGGCAGCAATGGCGTAGTCGCAGGGCTCAGGGTCGCCGGGACCGTTGGACAGGAAGATGCCGTCCGGGTTCATGGCCAGCACCTCGGCCGCCGGGGTCTTGGCCGGCACCACTGTCAGGCGGCAGCCCCGATCCACCAGCATGCGCAGAATGTTGCGCTTGGCGCCAAAGTCGTAGGCCACCACGTGGAACGGCAGTTCGGCCGGGCTAACGTGCCCCTCGCCCAGTTGCCAGCTGCCCTCGGTCCAGGGATAGGCTTTCTGGACCGTGACTTCCTTGGCCAGATCCATGCCCTTCAGACCCGGGAAGCCCTTGGCCAGCTCCAGCGCCTTGGCCTCATCCAGGTTGCGACCGGTCATGATGCAGCCGGCCTGGGCACCGGTTTCCCGCAGACGACGGGTCAGCTTGCGGGTATCGATGTCGGCGATGCCCACCACCTTGTGGCGCTTGAGGTATTCGGAGAGGGTTTCTTGACTGCGGAAGTTGGAGGCGATGAGGGGAAGGTCGCGAATGATGAGGCCCTGGGCGTGGATGCCGGTGGATTCTTCGTCTTCGCTGTTGGTGCCTGTGTTGCCGATGTGGGGGTAAGTGAGGGTGACGATCTGGCGGGAATAGGAGGGATCTGTGAGGATCTCCTGGTATCCCGTCATCGAGGTATTAAACACCACCTCCCCGACGGAACAGCCTTCTGCGCCAATCGAAATGCCCTTGAATACCGTGCCATCTTCCAACACGAGTAAGGCTGAATGAGTCAAGACGACCTCCGAGTCACTATCTGGTTCAGGTTCTGCTGCCGACGCCCACCGGTAACAGCCGACCTTTTCAGGTCACTGTGCCACCCTGTGGGCAAATTCTCGGTATTTTACACCAAATCCCCGACCTGGCAAGCCACAGGATCCGTGCGAGTGAAAAAATATTCCATATTTATGCATAGAATATCAATTGCAACCAATTGCACCACTTATCAATAAAAAAAACAAAATAAAATAAGAGCCATAGATAATTTTGACTACAAAACCGAAATTTTTGAGCAATTACAATCCATCGCACTGTTTTTACTGAATTTAGCCAACTGGATCATCGATACACCGTCGAGAAAAAACAAAAATAAACCATGGGTTTCCACTTAAAATACAAGGAATTTACAAGAAAAATGATCTTCCTGGTATTTTCACAAAAACAAGCCAACTCAATCCGCCAACCAACAAATCCTGACCAAGTAGACAACGTTTTACAGCGCCAATCCCGTCTGGGCGGCGGCGAAGAAGCCAAAAAAAACCGCCTTTCGGCGGTTTCTTCACTTCAGAGCCAGAACATCCTGCATGTCATACAGATTGGCCGGCTGGCTGGCCAACCAGGCGGCGGCCCGCACGGCGCCATTGGCAAAGGTCAGACGACTGGAGGCTTTGTGGGTGATCTCCACCCGCTCGCCAATATCGGCAAACATGGCGGTGTGCTCCCCCACCAGATCGCCGGCACGGATGGTGGCAAAGCCGATGGTCTTGCGATCCCGCTCGCCCGTGATGCCCTCACGGCCATAGACGGCACACTCCTTGAGATCCCGACCTAGGGTCTTGGCGATGACCTCCCCCATGGACAGGGCAGTACCGGACGGCGCATCCACCTTGAATCTGTGGTGCCCCTCGATGATCTCGATGTCGCTGTACTCCCCCATCACCTTGGCGGCCTGCTCCAGCAGCTTGAACACCAGGTTGACCCCCACGCTGTAGTTGGAGGCAAACACCACCCCCACCTGGGCCGCGGCATCCCGGATCTGCTGCTTGCCGGCGTCATTAAAGCCGGTGGTGCCGATGACCACGGGTTTGCCATGGGCCACGGCAAACGCCAGGGTGGCCAGGGTGGCCTCGGGACGGGTGAAGTCGATGATGATGTCAAAATCGTCCGCCACCTGGCTCAGGCTATCGGCGATCTTGACGCCATTGGCGCCCAGGCCGTTGAGCTCCCCCACGTCCAGGCCGATGACGGCCGCGCCCGGCCGCTCCAGGGCGGCTCCCAGGGTCACCCCTGGTGCATTGCTAATGGCTTCCAGCAGGGCCTTGCCCATGCGGCCCTGACAGCCCATCAGGGCGATACGGATTGGCATATCCATCTTGCTCTTTGCTCCTTGAAAACTGGCCTTGTAGTGTAGCCAGCCTGGGTGGCGATAAAAAGGCAAAAAAAAAGCCGACCACCCGGTCGGCTTCTTGGCTGGGACTTAGCCCAGGATATCCAGCAGTTCCACCTCGAACACCAGGGCGGAATAGGGCGGGATGGAGCCGGCACCGCGGGCGCCGTAGGCCAGCTCGTGGGGGATGTAGAGCTTCCAGCGGGAGCCTTGGGGCATCATCTGCAGGGCTTCCACCCAACCGGCGATCACGCCGCCCACCGGAAACTCGGCGGGTTGGCCACGATCCATGGAGCTGTCGAACACCCGGCCATCGGTGAAGGTGCCGTGGTAGTGAACCCGCACCTTGTCGTCCCGCGCCGGCTTGTTGCCCTCGCCGGCCACCAGCACTTCATACTGCAGACCGGAGTCGGTGATCTGCACCTCAGGACGCTCGGCATTGGCCTTCAGAAAGGCTTCCCCGGCGGCCACCAGATCCTTGGAACGCTCGGCCTCGGCGGCTTCGAGCTTGTCGGTCAGCTGGCGGAAGGCCTCGCCCAACTCTTCGCGGCTTACGGCGTAGGCACGATTTTCGATGGAGTCCTCGATACCCTGAGCCAGGGCAGCCAGATCCAGGCCGTCGAAGGATTGTTGAGCCAGTTGATCACCGATCTGACGACCGATGCCATAACTGGCCTTCTGTTCAATGGAAGTAAATTGGGACATGGGGCCTCCTGATAAAAGGGGCTCATCATAACAGAGGTGAGAGAGAACCGTTACCCTTGGCGGCCAGCAGGCGATACATGTGACGCTGCACCACATCAACCCCTTCCATCTGCCGGCGCTGCCGCTGACCGTCGTATTGAAAGCCCTGCTTAAGGTAGAAACGCTCCGCCGGCCGGTTATTGGCCAGCACCCACAACTCGCAGCGGCGCAGTCCCAGGGACTGCATGTCGCCCATGGCCTGCCCCAGCAAGGCGGAACCCAAGCCCTGCTGCCAATAGAAGGGGTGCAGATAGAAGGACTTGAGCTGGGCCACCCGTTTGTTCTCCGGGAACCAGTAGAGAAAGCCCGCCACCGCATCCTGCACCTGGGCCAGCAGCGTCATGCAGGGATGGGCCTTCAAGCGCTGCTGCCAGATGAGGGCCCGCTCCTGGGCCGGCCGCAGGGTCAGTACCACCTCGGGCAGCAGCCCCTGATAGGCCTGCTGCCAGCTCTCCTGCTGGATCTGCACTATGTCGTCCACATCTGCCAAGGTAGCGGGGCGCACCGACAGGCTTACTGGCATTTGGGTTGTCGTCCGGCCTGGCGAGCGGCCTGATACAGTGGCATCACCCTGGGCAAGAGTTGCTGGATGGCCTGGATGCGGGTGCCATCAGAGGGGTGGGTGGAGAGCAGCTCGGGTTGCTGTTTGCCCTTGTGGGACTGGGCCATGTTCTGCCACAGGGTCACCGCCTGCCGCGGATCGAAGCCGGCATTGGCCATCAGACTCAGCCCCAGCAGATCCGCCTCGGTCTCCTGCTCCCGGCCATAGGGCAGCAGCACCCCCACCTGCACCCCGACACCCAGCGCGGCCATGGCCGGCTGACGATAGCCGGAGGAGCCCAGGGCCATGTCTGCCGCCACCATGCCCAGGTTGGCCACCTGGCTCTGGGAGAGCCGCTCGTTGGAGTGCTTGGCCAGCACGTGGGACACCTCATGGCCGATGACGGCCGCCAGCTGATCCTGCCCCTTGGCGATACCCAAGAGACCGCTATAGACACCGATGCGTCCGCCAGGCAGGGCGAAGGCGTTGATCTGGGGATCATCAAACAGCACCACCTCCCACTGGGCGGGACGGTTGCTGTACTGGGCCGGGATCTGCTCGGTCACCGCCTTGGCCACACACTGGACAAATTTTGTCTGCTTGGCATTTTTCGACACCTTGGTCTGCTTCTTGAGCTGCTCGAAGGAGGTGAGGCCCAGTTGGGCCACATCGTTGTCGGAATAGAGCAGCAGTTGCCGGCGCCCCGTGGGGGAAGTAGAACAGGCGGCCAGGCTCAACAGCAGGAGTCCCAAACCAAATCGAAATCCCTTGTGCTTCATAACCATCCTCGCGATTGTGTCGCCGACAGCGTAAAACACAAGGTGGTCATCTGCAAAGAGAGGTAAACAAAAGAAAGGCGCCACGCGGGCGCCTTGGATGAGGGGAGATCAGTAACGGGCGGTGACCATCTGATAGGTCTTGAAGCCGCCGGTGAGGTTCTTCACCTTGAAACCCTCGTTGGCCAGCAGCCGGTAGGCCACATGGCCACGCAGCCCCACCTGGCAGCTCACCAGTATCTCCTTGTCCCTGGGCAGGCTGGCCAGTTGTCCGCGCAACTCGTCCAGCGGAATGTTGATGGCCCCTTCTATGGAGCCGTTGCTCGCCAGCTCACCCGGGTTACGCACATCCAGCACCAACTGGTCGGTACGACGGTTGAGGATCGCCTCGGTATGGCAGATGGCCAGATCGCCCTTGAGCACGTTAGATGCCACGAAGCCCGCCATGTTCACCACATCCTTGGCCGAGCCGAAGGGCGGCGCGTAGGTCAGCTCCAGCTCCTGCAGATCGTAGACGGTCAGCCCGGCCCGTTGCGCCACCGCCAGCACGTCGATGCGCTTGTCGACGCCGTCCTTGCCCACCGCCTGAGCCCCCAGGATCTTGCCGTCCGTCGGGCTGAACAGCAGCTTGAGGCTCACCGGGAAGGCACCGGGGTAGTAACCGGCATGGCTGCCCGGGTGCACATAAATCTTCTCGTAAGGCAGCCCCAGGCGTTGCAGGCTCTTCTCGTTGAGGCCCGTGCTGGCCACCGCCAGATCAAACAGCTTGCAGATAGCGGTGCCCTGGGTACGGCCGTAACGCTCGTTGCGCCCCAGCATGTTGTCGGCGGCGATGCGGCCCTGGCGGTTGGCCGGCCCGGCCAGCGGGATGAGCGCCGGCTCGCCGGTGACAAACTCCCGCTCCTCCACCGCATCCCCCACGGCAAAGATGTCCGGATCCGAGGTGCGCATCCCCTCATCCACCTTGATGCCACCGCGAGTGCCCAGCTCCAGGCCGGCCTGACTGGCCAGCAGGGTCTCGGGCTTGACGCCGATGGCCAGGATCAGCATGCCGGTATCCAGGCTATGTCCTGTGCTCAGGGCCAGGCGCAGGCCACCGCCATGGGCGGACACCCGGTTGAACTCGCCGGTGGCCTCCGGCTCGGCCGGGTCAGCATCCAGCAAGGAAACGCCGGTGAGGGCGGTGTTGAGCTTCAGATCCACCCCATGCTGTACCAGAGACTGGTGCAGCATGTTGGCCATCTCCCGGTCCACCGGCGCCATCACCTGCTCGGAGAGCTCCAGCAGGCTCACCTTGATGTTGCGCTGATGCAGCGCCTCCACCATCTCCAGGCCGATGAAGCCCCCGCCCACCACGGTGGCATGACTGGGCTGATCCCGGTCCAAGGCCGCCAGGATGCGATCCATGTCCGGAATGTTACGCAGGCTGAAGGTGTGGGGATTTTCCAGACCCGGGATGGGCGGGCGAATGGGTGCGGCCCCCGGGCTCAGCAGCAGCTTGTCATAGCTTTCTTGGTACTGCTCACCGCTGAGCAGGTTGCGCACCGTCACCCGCTTGGCGGCCCGGTCGATGCTGACCACCTCGTTGAAAGTGCGCACCTCCACGTTGAAGCGGCGCTTGAAGCTTTGCGGGGTCTGCAGCAGCAGGGATTCCCGCTGGGGGATATCGCCGCCAATATGATAAGGCAGGCCACAGTTGGCGAAGGAGATGTGCTCGCCACGCTCGAAAATGATGATTTCGGCCTGTTCATCCAGACGGCGAGCCCGCGCTGCCGCAGAGGCCCCACCGGCGACACCGCCGACAATCAGAATCTTGGTCATGCTCTCGTCCTCATCACAAAAGAAAAAATCGGGTCTTCTTGAGACCCTGCATGGGCATTAATTTAGCAATTTCTAATTTAGCATGCAATGCTTAACTGCCGGACCTACCAAGCAGGTCCACAAAGTGTAAGCTGCCTCACCCAGCTTAGACTGTCACCCAGGCCACGCTTTGGATATGCTTGAGACCTAATCTCAACCAGGGACTCTTGCCCCATGTTGTTACCCGTCCCGGCCTCGGCCAGCCCCCGCTCGCCCAGCCGCCTGCTGCTGTGGGATCACCAGCAAGCCAGCCTGGTCTCCCTGATGCCGGGTCACCCAGTGCCCTCTGCCCTGCTCCCTGAGCCGCAGCAACCCTGGCCGGCGCAACTGGGGGCGCCCTGGGCCGATCTCTTGCTGACCCTGTGTCAGGGCGGGGACGCCACCCAGCTGCTGCTGGACTTGCCCGGTGGCAGCTGGCAGCTGCAGCTGGCCCCCGGCGAGCCCCCACACTGCTTTATCTGGGCCGAGCCCCATCAGTCCAGCCAGCCCACGCTGGCCAACCTGGCCCTGCTGGAGCTGGACAAGCTGGGACAACACCTGGCACGGGGCCAGGCCCGTGCGTCTCAACTGCTGCAGGCCTTGCACCAGCTTAGCCGCTGTGATCGTCTGCTGTTGTGGCGACTGGATGACGAGACCATGACTCCGCTCCTCTGCCTGGGGGACGATACCATGCCGCCGCCCCAGAAGCTGGAGCCCCGCTATCTCAAGGCCCTGCGCCGGCGCCGTCTGTTGGGGTATTCGGATCTGCAGCATCAACCCAACCTCAGTGCCCAGCGCTATCTGCAACACGATGGCATACTGGCACGCCTCGACGGTCTGGTGCAGCTTGACGAGGCGCCGGCGGCCCTCATCACTCTGGAATACCGGCTGCTGCAACCCAGCTTCGATGCCCTGAGTTTCAACCTGCTGAGCCGCACCTGTGAGCTGATGGCGGCCAATCCGCCCCTACCCGAAGGACAAGCAGCGCCAGCCGGAGACTCCCCCTCCGCCATGCCGCTGGATATGAGCCTCACTGGCCAGCCCTGGCTGGAGGCGGTGGCCAAGTACCTGGCTGAAACCTGCCATGCCAGCTGGGTACTGATCTGTGAGCATCTGCCGGCCCTGCACCCCAGCCAGGCGCCGGAGGCCGTCAGCCTGGCCTACTACGCCCAAGGCCAACTGCACGCAGCCATCCACTTTCCCTTGAGCGATCGCCCCTGCGCCGACTTGCTGAGCCGAGGCCCGCTCTGGCTGGAGGGCGAGGCGCTGCTGCCCTATGGCCACTGCCAGCCCGCGGGGCAACCGCCTATTCAGGCCTATTATGGTTATCCATTACACGACGAGGTCGGCGCGGCGCTGGGACATGTCTGCCTGGGCTTTAGCCAACCGCGTCAGGTTCATCAGCAAGCATCGGCTCTGCTGGCCAGTCTGGCACCGCGACTGCAAGACAGTCTGCGCCTGCACCAGCTGAACCAGCGCCTGCACCTGCTGGGCGCCGCCTTCGAGCAGGCCCAGGGCATGCTGCTGGTGAACCGGCTGGGGCTCATCGAGCGGGTCAACCGCGCCTTCTCACGCTTCACCGGTTTTACCGAGGCCGAGGTGCTGGGCTGGCACATACAGCAACTGGAGGCCGAGGGGCAGACGGAGCAACTGTATGAGGCCGTCCGGCTGACCCTGACTCAGGCAGATCACTGGGAGGGACAGAGCCGGGCCCGTCGTGCCGATGGCAGCAGCTTTGCCATCCGGCTGCAGATCACCGGCATCTATCGCGCCGGACGATTGAGCCACTACCTGTGCGCCTTCGAGGACATAGAGGAGAGCCTGGCGGCCCAGTGCCAGATCGAATGGCTCGCCTACCGGGACGAGCTGACCGGGCTGTTCAATCGCCGCGGCCTGCTGGAGCAGATGACCCATGCCCTGACGCCGGAGGCAGCGCCATCCTGGGGCGCCCTGCTCATTCTGGATGTGGATCAATTCGGCAGCATCAACGACTCCCTGGGCCCGGCGGTGGGAGACGCCCTGCTGCAGGCCCTGGTGACGCGGATCCAGCAACAGGTTCCCACCCGGGCCAGTTGGGCCAGGCTGTCGGCGGATCAGCTGGCCCTGCTGCTGCCCTTGGATGCCATGACACGGGAGGCCGCCCTGGCGGAGGTGGAGGCGCAAGCCCGGTGCTTGCTGGCTCAATGCCAGACCCCCTTCGCCCTAAGCCAGTTGCAGCTGCACATCAGTTGCAGCCTGGGCGCCACCCTGATACCGCCGAGCGATCCCCCGGCCCCCCTGGATCTGCTGCAACAGGCCGAAGCCGCCAATCACAGCGCCAAGCAGCGGGCCCGGGGCAGTCTGGCCTTCTACGATCAGGCCATGGCCGAGGCGCTGCGGCGACGGTTGGCCCTGAGCAGCCTGCTGCGCGAGGCCCTGCGGGGGGAGGCCTTCGAGCTCTATTACCAGCCCCAGTATCGGGTGGCCGATGGCCAACTGGTGGGGGCCGAGGCCCTGTTGCGCTGGCAGCACGATGGCCAGTTCATCTCGCCGGCGGAGTTCATTCCGGTGGCCGAGGAGAGCAGTCTCATCTACGAGCTGGGGTTCTGGGTGCTGCGCCATGCCTGCGAGCAAGGGGTGAAGTGGCAGGCTCAGGGACTGCCGCTGAACTCCCTGTCGGTGAATGTCAGCGCCCGCCAGTTCCACCATCCCGACTTCATGGTCCGGCTGGCCAGCATACTGGCCCAGAGCACCCTGGCCCCCCATCGCCTGATGCTGGAGATCACCGAGTCGGTGGTGCTGGAAAACCTGCCGGAGACACTGTCGCGCATGGCTCAGATCAAGCAGATGGGCATCCGCCTGTCCATCGATGACTTTGGCACCGGCTACTCCTCCCTGGCCTACCTCAAGGACTTGCCGGTGGATGAGGTGAAGCTGGACCGCAGCTTCATCACCCGATTGGCGTTCGATCACAAGGACAGGGTCATGGTATCCGGCATCATCACACTCGGGCAGGTGATGGGCTTCAAGGTCACCGCCGAAGGCGTCGAGGAGGCGGAGCAACTGGCGGTGCTACATGCCCTGGGCTGTCACCAGTTCCAGGGCTATCTGCGCAGCCGTCCGCTGCCGGCCGCCGAGTTTGTCCGTCAGCTGCAGGCGGCGGATCAGAACTCGAACTTGTAGAAGAGATCCAGGGCCTGGTTCAGGCCGCTCAAGGCCTGGATATAGAGTTTGGGCATCAGCTCGAACTTGACCTTCACCTCGCTGATCGAGGTGAAGACCCCTACCCCATACTGCACCTGCAGACCCGGCATGATATAGCCGCTGATGTTCACCTGGGTATCGTCACCACTGCCGGCGGTATCCAGCGCCACGTCGGAGAAGCCCAGGCTCTCCGCCACCCCGGTGACCACGCCCCCAGCCTGACCGATACCGGCCCCCAGCAGCATGGCGGTCATCATGTCATTGCCCGAGCCCCCCGAGGCGGTGGAGCTGCGCCCCCGCAACAGATATGAGAGTTTGTCGGCCTGGGACATCTCGGGATCGGAGAAGAGCGTCACCTTGGGCGCGGTGGCCAGCCCGCTGACACGCACGCCGACCGTGACGTCTTCATCCTCCATGGCCTCCTCCGAGCGCACCGCCTCCACCGCCAGCAGGGGCTGATCCGGGTTGCCGGAGAACATCAGCTTGCCGCTACGGATCTCCAGATTCTGGCCATAGGCGCGATAGCGGCCATTGACCAGGTTGATCTCGCCGTTGAGCTGTAGGCTCTTGCCCGGCTGCTGGCTGGCCTTGAGCCGGCCCTCCAGCTGGGTTTGCAACCCCATGGCATTGAGTTTGACATCCGGCCCCAGGCGGGTGGTGACATCCAGATAGAAGGGGATGGCCGAGGCGGGCGGTTCATCACTGGTCTTGCCACGCACCACCTCCACGTCCGGCGACACCGACACCACAGAGTCGGGCAATGACTTGACCTTGATCCGGGCCCAGGGCAGGGCCAGCTGGCCGGTCAGGTGGATCTCATCGGCAAAATCCAGACGGATCTGATGATCCAGGCGTCCTCGACCGTAACCCGCCAGTCCCAGCTCCAACTGTTTACCATCCAGGGTCAGCCAGCCCCGCGGCTGCGGGCCCTGCCAATCCATCAGCCCTTGCAACTGCATCTTGCCCTTGCCCAGATTCAAGCTGCCCGACAGATCCGCCCGCGCCCCCTGGATGTCCATCTTGGCTTGCAGATCCCGCACGGCGGCGATATCCAGGTTGGTGTCCAGCTCGCCTTCGGTCAGGCTCAGCTGACCGTAAAACAGCGGCATGGTCAGGCTGCCCTCCAGCCGGCCCTGGCCGTCGATGCGCCCACGGCTGCGGTGCAGGGCATCCACCAGGGGCGCCAGCCCATAGAGCCGCAGGTTGTCCAGGGACAGGGTACCGCCCAGCTGCTGCTTACCCTGGGGATCCCGTACCTGCAGATCCACCAGGGCCTTACCCAGCACCTGGGAGAGAAAATCCAGTTTGAGGCGGGCTTGCTTGGCATCCAGACCCGCGGACAATTGCAGGGTCTGATACGCAGAGGGCACCCCATCGCTGATGATCTCCCCCGCCCCGGTCTGCACGGTGGCGGTCAAGTTCGGCACACCATTGCGCCAGGCCAGCTGTGCCTCGGCCCCCAGCTCGCTGCGCCAGCCCAGCCGCTCGGGCAGCAGCACGGCCAGGCGCTCGGTGGCGAACTTGTCCAACCGCAGCGCCAACTTGCCCTGGTCGGCTGCAAGATCCGCGGCACTCAGACACAGGCTGGCGGGATCACTCAGCCAGCACTGCTCACCCAATTGCACCCGCTGCCAGGGCGCACGGCTGGCCAGGGTGAGCGGCGCCGCCAACTGCCAGCGCCCCAGTTGGGTATCAAACCAGGCCTCGCTCAAGGCACCCTGCCAGCCCTTGGCATTGAGCCCCCCGCGCAGCTGCACCGATCCGGCCAGGGTCTTGCCGTCAAAGTCCAGCTCGAGCCGGTGTGACTTGGCATCACCGTCGACGTTAAGCTGCAGATCCTTGAGCCCCACCCCAGCAACATGCAGCCGCCCCAGGCTCAGCGCCAACTGGCCCGCATACTGGCGGGCCGGCTCCAGCTGACCGTTTAGATCCAGATCCCGCAGACTGCCGTCCGGCCAGCGCAGCCTGGCCGACTGCAGACTCACGGCCACCTTGGGTGCCTGAGCACTGCCGGTTAATGCCAGCTGTCCCGACAGGGCGCCCTCAAAACCGCTGCCCAGTATGCCCAGCTCGGGCGCCTGCAGATCGCCACTCAAGGCCCACTGTTTCTCCAGTTGACCATTGACCCTTAACCGGTTGGCGCCGCTGGCGAGGCGCAGCTCCTGCACCTGCCACTGCAGGCGGTCGTTGCCCGACACATCGCCACTCACGGCCACGGGATAGCCATTGATGCGGCCCTGCCCTGCCAGCTTGCGTAGCCCCAACTGCCAGTGGGAGCCGCTCATCTTGAACTCGCTGTGCAATCCAAGGGCGAACTGCCCCTGGAGATCGGGCACCCACGCCTGCAATCGGGTGCTGTTGAGACTCAGCTCGCCCTGCCAGTGGATCCCTTTTTGCCAGGCCAGCTTGCCACTGATGGCGGCCTGGGTCTGGTCGCTGTCCCAGGCCAGCCGGGTCAACTCTAGGCCATCCAGATTGCCCTGCAGCTGACTGCTGAGGCGCCCCTGGGGATAGCTGAGCGCCTTGATGGTGCTGCTGAGATTAGCCTCGTAGTGCTTGAGGGAGCCCTTGGCCTTGAGCCGGCCGTCACTGGCCACATAATCCGCCGCGCCGCTGAGCGGCCAGGCCAGCTGCGCCCAGTTGAGCGCCAGTGTGAAGGGCAGTTGGGCGTCCAGCGCATCCAGCTTGGCATCCAACGTGATCCCCTCGCTGCCGTCCAGCCTGGCCGTAAGCACCAAGTCTCCCAAGGAGCCCTTGGCATCCAGATCCAGGGTTCTGGCGGGCATGCCCTCCGGCAGGCCATAGGCGGTATGCAGTCCCAGCGCCAAGCTCAGCGGGTAGTCGTCGGCAAAGGTCAGGGCTCCCTTGAGCGCCACGGTCCCCTGGGGATGCTGCAGGTCAAGCTGCTGAATGGTCAGTTGGTCGCCGATAAACTGTGCGGCCAGCTGACCGCTCAACCAATCGGTATCGACGCCAGGTTGACGGTAACGCACCCGCTCCAGGCGCAAGCCGGCCAGGGAGATATCCAGCGGCAGGGTCACCGGCGGCAAGGCGATCCGCTCGGCCTGCTGCGGTTTGGTCGTAGTCTTGGCAGCGGATTGACCGGCCTTGGCCGTCACAGTGGCGGCACTGGCGGTTGTGCTCGGCAGCTTGGCCAGGGATGGCTCCCCACCGATGGTTGCGGTGGGCACGGCGGCAGAGGAGGCCCCAGATGCCCCCCCCACCATGGCGGTGCCGACCGCCGCAGTGACCAGGCCTGTGCCCTGGGCGGCGGAGGGCGCCGGCATATCCCAATCCACCGCCAGCCCCCGTAGCTGGCTGGTGCCGATATACAGATGCGAGCCCAGCCAATTGGCCGAACTGGCAAAATGATCCAGCTCCACCGCCAGTTGCGGCATGGCAAAGTGCAGCTTATCCAGTGCCAGTTGGTTCAGATGCAGGTTGAAGGGCAACACCAGTGGCCCAATGCTGGTTTCCTCCGTCACCGTCTCGGCGGATGCGGAGGCCGCCGGCGCCAGGGTCAGGCTTACCCCCTCACCGCGCAAGGCATCCACCTGCAGGCTGCCAAACAGCAGGGCACCGGGGCGCCAGCTCAGGTTCAGGCGCTGGGCACTAAATTGCACCGCCTCATCCTGCCAGCTGAGATCCTCAAACTGCCACCCCTCGGCCAGTTGCCCCGCCACCAACCGTCCCTTGAGCTGAGGCAGCTGATCGGTGGCCAGACGCCAGATCAGCTGATTGCCCACGCTGGTAAACAGCAACAGGCTCACCAGCAAGACACTCAGACACAGGAGCGCCAGTCCGGTCAGGATGAGGTTGCGCAGAGTACTCATAGCTCAGGCCCCAAGCCGAAGTGCAGGTGAAAGGGGATGTGGGTTTCTGACACGCCGAAGCCAATATCCAGTCGAATGGGCCCCACCGGACTGAGCCAGCGCATCCCCAGCCCGGTACCGATTTTCCAGGCCTCAGTGTAATCATTGGTCGCCGTCCCGACATCCACGAAGCTGGCCAGGCGCCATTTCTCTGCTACCGGGTAGGCATATTCAACACTGACGGCCGTGGTGTAACGCGCCCCGGTGAGCAATCCCTCATCGTCCACCGGTGAGATGCTCTCATAGCTAAAGCCCCGTACCGTCTGATCCCCCCCGGTGAAGAAGCGCAGCGAGGCAGGAACCGTGTCTATGGTATCCCCCAGGATGGCACCCTGCTCGGCCCGCCAGATGAGGCGATGCCCCGGCCAGGGGGTACGCAGCCACTTGGTGCGCCCCCACAACCAGCTAAAGTCACCGTCCGATCCCCAATAGTGGCTGGAGTACTGGTTCTTGAAGATGACCCTGTCCCCCCAGTCGGGATCCATGCCGCCCGTCATGCGCAGGCGGGAGACGGTGAAGCCGGGCATGAACAGCAGGCTGGAGCCGTGGCTGGAACCCTGGGTGTAGTCTTCATACTGCGTCTCAAAGAAGTAGTCCCGCTCCCAGGAGCCATGGGTCTTGGTCTGGTAGTGCGCCCCCACGGTGAGGTTGTGGGAGTTGGTGTCCTGTTGATCCGTCGCCTCGTAGCTGGTCTGCAGGCTGTAGTAGTCGTTGAGGGGATCTTGACCCGGAATGCGATAGCTGAAATTGATGTTCTGCTGTGGCGCGGAGATCTTCATCTCGGTATAGAGGCTGTGACCGTATTGATTGATCCAGGGCTTTTCCCAGGTCAGCTGCAAGCGCGGGCCTTCATCGGTGGAGGCGCCAATCCCCACCTCCACCAGATTATCACTGCGCGGAGACAGCTGGATCAGAATGGGCACCTGATGATCCGTCAGCTTGTCCATCTGTGGCTGCACATCGATCTGCTTGAAGTAACGGGTCTGGGACAGGGTCTGGCTCAGCTCCGCCAACTGCACGGCGCGATAGGGATCGCCCTGTTTGAACGCCAGCAGCGGCTGGATAAGCCGACTGGTCCCCTCCACTCCCTCGATGCGGATCTGCCCGTAGTGATACCTCAACCCTGAGTCGAAATGCAGGCTGACATCCGCCACATTTTCCCTGGGATAGACCTTGACCTTGGCCTGGGTCAGTTTGGCGTCCAGATAGCCCCGCGTCAGGGCCCGCCCCTTGAGCTGCGCCTTGATGCTCTCGTACTGGCCATGATGAAACACGGCCCCCTTCTTTAACGGAAACTGGCGCGTCAGTTCGGCAAAGCTCTCATCCTGGGTCGCCTCGCCGGTGAGCTCAAGATCCCAGTTACGAATGGTCACTGGCTTGCCCGGTTTTACCTTGACCCTCAGTAGCCCCGGATCCTGTTCATCCACCACCAGGGTCACCTCAGCCTGGTAATACCCTAAGGCCTGCAGGGCGTTCACCACGGTCTCGCGAATGGCCTGCATCCGATAGCTGACCCGATCCGGCGCTATGGTGGGCAGACTCTCCAGATAATTGACGACATTCTCCTTGGCCTCGCCCTTGAGACCGGACACCTTGAAATGCAGCGGCTGTGCCAGGGCCGGGAGACTCAGCAGTAGGATGCAACACAGACAGGCGATTCGAAACATGCTGACTCCATGACACGCCCTGACAACAGAAGGGCAATGGTCGACCCGACGCCGACATGGGACCTAAATGGTATTGATAATAAGAGCAAATGGCCAGGGAGGAAACCAGGCCATGCCCTGGCAAGCATGGCAAAGAACGTTGCGGTGACGCGCAGCTTGGCCGACAATGCGCGCCCCAACAAGGAGATTAAGCCGATGAAAGCCGCCGCCCTGCACATACTGGTCAAAACCCGCGCGGAAGCGGATGCCCTCAAGCAGAAGCTGGCCAAAGGCGCCTCCTTTGCCGAGTTGGCAAGACGGCACTCTCTGTGTCCGTCCGGCAAACGAGGCGGCGATCTGGGCGAGTTCAAGCGAGGACAGATGGTGCCCCCGTTCGACAAGGCGGTGTTTCACGGCGAACTGCTTGCTGTCCTGGGCCCCATCAAGACCCAGTTCGGTTATCACCTGATCAAGGTGCTCTATCGGGGCTGATTCGCCTTGCCATGCACAAAACAGCTGCGCAGATTGGCCTGGATGGCCCGCAGCACGTCCCGACGAGTGATGGTCCCGATGAGACGTCCGCCGTCATCGATCACAGGATAGATCTTGGGTTTTTGCTGGGTCATCTGCTGGGCCAGCTCTATGATGCTGGTATCCGGTCGCACCGTCAGCACCTCTGGCCGCATCAACTCGCTCACCTGCGCCATCTGCTCACAGTGGTAACTGGCCGACAACCCCTGGGCCAGGCAATCCTGCTCGGACAAGAAGCCCACCAACTTGCCCTGAGCATCCACCACAGGTCCGCCAGTGAGCCCACTCTCCAGCAACCGATTGATGGCCTGCTCTATGCCCATCTCGGGTCCGAACGTCACCGGCCGTGGATTCATATAATCTTTGACGCTAATGGACTCCATAAGCCCTCCTGTTGGCATAGCAACCCTTGCTCCAAGCATAGTGGAGCCACCCCAGATGTAAAAAAGCCGCCCGATGGGCGGCTTCTTCTACTTCACATCTTAGAGCTGCCGCAAGGCGGCGATGCGCTGCTCCAGCGGCGGATGGCTCATGAACAGCTCGCTCATACTGCGCTTGCCGTTGATCCCGAAGGCCATCATGCTGCCCTCCAGCTGAGACTCATGACCGCGGCGCAGTCGCTCCAGGGCGGCAATCATCTTGTCGCGACCCACCAGCTTGGCAGAGCCCGCATCGGCACGAAATTCCCGCTGACGAGAGAACCACATGACGATGATGGAGGCGATGATGCCAAACACCATCTCCAGCACAAACACCACGCCCATGTAGGCGAAGGTGCCCAGGCCATTGCCTTCCTCATCATTGGAGCGGAAGAAGTTGGAGATGACGGAGGCCACCACCCGGGCAAAGAAGATGACGAAGGTATTCACCACCCCCTGGATCAGGGTGAGGGTCACCATGTCACCGTTGGCCACGTGGCTGACCTCATGGGCCAGCACCGCCTCGGCTTCGTCCCGGCTCATGTTGTACAGCAGGCCGGAACTCACCGCCACCAGGGCCTCGTTGCGCTTGGCACCGGTGGCAAAGGCGTTCATGTCCGGCGCGTCATAGATACCCACCTCCGGCATGCCGATGCCGGCCTGCTGGGCCTGCCGCTGCACCGTACTCACCAGCCAGTGCTCCATCTCGTTGCGCGGCTGGTCGATGACCTGCACGCCATAGGCCCGCTTGGCCATCCATTTGGACATCAAGAGGGAGATAAAGGATCCGCCAAACCCAAATACAGCGGCGAACAACAGCAGGCCGCCTTGTCCTTGTACATTGATCCCGAGCAGGCCAGACAGCAGGTTCAGCACTATGCTCAGCACCAGGATCACCGCCAGGTTGGTCGCAAGGAACAACAGTACACGTTTCATGGAAACTCCTTATGGTTTCGCTACAGTCAACCTCATCATATGGGCGGCGGGCAGAATATCAAGTTAATACCATGCTAATCATTTGTAAGAAAAACAGCGCCCTAAGGCGCCATTTTCCCGAACTATCGGAGGTCAATCCAGCAGGGGGCTGATATCCAGATACTGGCCCAGATCCGACTCGTGTGGCCGGGCCAGATAAGGGATCTCCCCCAAGAAGGGCGCCGGCAGCAGGGCCTGCAGGGTATCCAGGTTCTCCTGATAATGGCTCATGCCCTGGTGGATCTGGTTGATACACCAGCCGGCCAGATTGAGGTGATCGTGACGGATGGCCTCGTAGGTGAGCATGGCGTGGTTGAGACAACCCATGCGAGCCCCCACCACCAGGATCACCGGCATGTCTTCGAACTTGACCCAGTCGGACAGGAAGTGGCCATGCCCCACCGGCAGCCGCCAGCCCCCGGCCCCCTCCACAAACAGGATATCGGCATCGGTCTGCTTCAGCTGACGCAGGCCATCGGAGAGCACATCAAAACGGATCGGCACCCCGGAGGCTTCTGCCGCGATATGCGGTGCCACCGCCGGTTCGAAGGCGTAACCCACCACCTGATCATAAGGCAGCTTGATGCTGGCGGCACGCTGCAACATCACCACATCACGGTTACACAGTCCCTCCTCCATCAGCTCACAACCCGATGCCACTGGCTTGTAACCGACGGTCCGCAGGCCGCGCTGAGTCGCCGCCTGGAGCAGAGCCATACAACTGATGGTCTTCCCCACATCCGTATCGGTTCCGGTGACGAAGAAGGTTTTGGTCATCGACGCAACACTCCATAACAAACTTCATAGGTAAGAGGCAGCAGGCCACGGCCGTTGCGCATCCTCTCATACGATAGATCCAAATGCATCAACCTCTCACGACCACCGAGGCCAACACGGTGAGCCCCATTGACCTGGTTGGCACCAATCCCCTTAAGGCTCTGCAGCAAGGCCGGCAAGTCGGCAAACTCCATGACATGCCGGCGTGGTTGCCAATGCTCCGGCACAAAGCCGGCCTGCCGGGCGGCCGCTTGCCACACCTGGCTTTCCGGGTAGGCATTCACATGTACGGCCTCATCCACCTGAGCCCAGGCTGACGCCAGCTCCCGGAGGGAGCCGGACAGCAGGGTGGTAAAAACCAGATGCCCGCCGGGCCGCAGCACCCGATACAGCTCCCTCAGCAGCCGTGCCGGTGAACTGGCCCACTGCATGGCCAGACTGGAGAAGATCAGATCCACCGAGGCTGATTGTAGCGGCAAGGCCTCGGCATCGCCGCACAGGCAGGAAACCGACGCCCGCTGCCGCGCTTGTTGCAACATGGCGTCGGAGAGATCCAATGCCAATAGATGTTGAGATAACTGTTGCAGGTTTGGCAAAAAAAAACCCGTACCACATCCCAAATCCAAGGCGGTTCCCACACTCTGCAGCGGGATCAGCGTCAGCAGATTGCGCCCCACCGCCTGTTGCAGACCGGCATGGCGGTCATACCGGCTCGACGCCCGGCCGAAACGACGGGCCAGAGCCTGTTTGTCGACGCTAGGTGCACTGTTCATGCGGTGGCCTCCGCCAGGGCTGACAACAGTCGCGCTATGTCCTCGGGCCTGTGGGCCGCGGTCAGGGTCAACCGCAGCCTGGCCTGACCCGCCGGCACGGTCGGCGGTCGAATGGCGGTAACCCAGACACCCCGTTGCCTAAGCCGCTGGGCCAAGATCAGGGCCGCCTCGCTCTCCCCCACCAGCAGCGGCTGGATGGCGGTCTGGGAGTCTCCCAGTCTCAGCCCCAACTGGGCCGCACCTTGGCGGAACAGCGCTATGTGCGCCTGCAGTTGCTCCCGCGCCCCATCGGCCTGCTGCACCCAGGCGATGGCCGCAGAGATGGCCTCCGCCTGGGCCGGCGGCAGATGGGTGCTGTAGACGTATTCCCGAGCGAAGTTGGCCAGGTAGTCCACCAGCTCCCGGGAACCCGCCACGAAAGCCCCGGCACAGCCCAGCGCCTTGCCGAAGGTGCCCATCAAGATTTGCACCTGGTTCGCCCGCATGCCCTGGGCCGCCAGGGTGCCACGGCCAGCCGCCCCCAACACCCCCAGGCCATGGGCATCGTCAATCATCAGCCAATTGCCGCTGGCCTGACTCAGGGCCACCAGTTCGCTCAGGGGCGCCTGATCCCCATCCATGCTAAACACGCCTTCGCTGATGATGAGCCCGCGCTTGGGCGCCAGCAGACGCGCCAGGTGAGCCATGTCGTTATGGGCAAAGCGCTTCATGGGAGCAGGGCTGGCCGCCCCCGCCTCCTGCAAGGAGGCGTGGTTGAGCCTGTCCTGCCACTGCAGGTGCTCCTTGCCCAACAGGGCCTTCAACACCGCCTGATTGGCGGCAAAGCCGGTGGAGAACAGCAATGCCGCCTCCACCCCCAGCCAGTCGCACAGCTGGGCCTCCAGCCGGGCATGGGGCTGGCTGTAACCCGTCACCAGGGGCGAGGCACCGGAGCCGGCCCCCCAGCGCTCCAGTCCAGCCCGCCAGGCTTGAAGTATCTCGGGTTGGCTGGCCGCCCCCAGATAGTCATTGCCGGAGAAATTGAGGTAGGCCTGCCCTTCCACCCAAATCTCGCGGCCCTGTCCCGAGTCCAGACAGATCCGTTGGCGTTTGAGCCCCGCCGCCTCCCTGGCGGCCAGGACGGACGACAGATCAAAGGGCATGCTGAGCTGTTTTCTTGGGTTGGGTGGCGTCGTAGAACAGGGGCTCGTCGGCCTCAGTCACCAGGGCTTCACGCAACGCCTGTTCCTGCATCAGATCCGGCTGCTGCTTGCCGCGGGCGGCCTCGGGACGGATCCCCAGGCGACGGAACAGCTGCTTGTCGCCATGCTCATCGGCATTGGGGGTGGTGAGCAGTTTGCAGCCGTAGAAGATGGAGTTGGCGCCGGCCAGGAAACACAGGGCCTGCATCTGATCGTTCATCTTCTCCCGCCCGGCGGACAGCCGCACATGGGAGGCCGGCATCATGATGCGCGCCACGGCGATGATGCGGATGAAGTCGAAGGGATCCACCTCGTCCGCCGACTCCAGCGGCGTGCCCTTGACCTTCACCAGCATGTTGATGGGCACGCTTTCGGGCTGCGGGGTCAGGTTGGCCAGCGCCACCAGCAGGCCGGCCCTGTCCTCGGCACTCTCCCCCAGGCCTATGATGCCGCCGGAGCAGACCTTCATGCCCGCCTCACGGACATGGCTCAGGGTATCCAGTCGATCCTGGTAGGTACGGGTGGTGATGATGTCGCCGTAAAATTCCGGCGAGGTGTCCAGGTTGTGGTTGTAGTAATCCAGTCCGGCCTGGGCCAGTCGCTGAGCCTGATCGGCGGTGAGCATGCCAAGGGTCATGCAGGTCTCCAGCCCCATGGCCTTGACCTCTTCCACCATGCGCAGCAGGTAGGGCATGTCCCTGTCTTTGGGGTTGCGCCAGGCGGCGCCCATGCAGAAGCGTGACGAGCCGGCCGCCTTGGCCTCCCGCGCCCGCTCCAGCACCTTTTCCACCTCCAGCAGCCGCTCCGCCTCCAGCCCGGTCTGATAGCGGGCACTTTGGGGGCAGTACTTGCAGTCTTCCGGGCAGGCCCCCGTCTTGATGGACAGCAGGGTGCTGACCTGCACCTCGTTGGCATCGAAATGCTGACGGTGTACCTGTTGGGCACTAAACAGCAGATCGTTGAAGGGTAAGGCAAACAGGGCCTGGACTTCCTCCCGGCACCAGTTATGGCGGATGGCAGATGACATGATGAGGACTCTTGTGATGTTGAACTTGGCCAGTCTAAGGCCAGCCGGTATCCTGTCAATCATTAGGCCAATAAGATGATTTACGTTCGATTATTTTATGCTCGATTATACCTTTGACCGCCAACATATCTGGCATCCCTACACCTCCCTGACCCACCCCCTGCCCACCTATGGCATAGCCCGGGCAGAGGGCGTACATCTGTATCTGGAAGACGGGCGCCCCCTTGTGGACGGCATGTCCTCCTGGTGGGCCTGCCTGCATGGCTACAACGTGCCGGAGCTCAACGCCGCCGCCACCGACCAGCTGGGCAAGATGGCCCATGTGATGTTCGGTGGCATCACCCATGAGCCTGCCATTGAGCTGTGCCGCAAGCTGGTGGCGCTAACCCCGGATGGGCTGGATCGGGTGTTTCTGGCGGACTCGGGCTCGGTGGCAGTGGAGGTGGCCCTCAAGATGGCGCTGCAGTACTGGCAAAGCCGCGGCACCCCTCGGCGGCGCTTCGTGGCCCTGCGCCAGGGCTACCATGGCGACACCTTCGGTGCCATGAGCGTGACGGATCCCGAGGGCAGCATGCACCGGCTCTACCGGGGCTTCGTGGCCGAGCATTACTTTGTCCCCGCCCCGCCGGTGGCCTTCGATGCTCCCTGGGACCAGGCCGCCATGATGCCGCTGACCCAGCTGCTGGCCCAGCAGCACAGCGAGATCGCCGCCCTGATCCTGGAACCTATCGTCCAGGGGGCCGGCGGCATGCGCTTTTATCATCCCGAGTACCTGCGCCAGGCCCGCGCCCTGTGCGATGAATACGGCATACTGCTCATCGCCGACGAGATCGCCACCGGCTTTGGCCGCACCGGCAAGCTGTTCGCTTGCGAGTGGGCCGGCATCCGCCCCGACATCCTCTGTCTGGGCAAGGCGCTGACCGGCGGCTACCTGACCCTCTCCGCCACCCTGACCACCCAGGCGGTGATGCAGCAGATCTGTGACGGCGAAGCCGGGGTACTGATGCATGGCCCCACCTTCATGGCCAACCCCCTGGCCTGCGCCGTGGCCAATGCCTCGCTGGATCTGCTGCTGGCCTCCCCCTGGCAGGAACGGGTCGCCAGCATAGAGGCCCAGCTAAAACGGGAGCTGACCGCCTACACCGACCATCCCCAGGTGGCCGCCGTGCGGGTGCTGGGGGCCATTGGCGTGGTGGAAACCAAGACGCCGCAGGATCAGGCCCGCCTGCAGGCCTGCTTAGTAGCGCAAGGGGTCTGGATCCGCCCCTTTGGCCGGCTCATCTACCTGATGCCGCCCTTTATCATCCAACCCGACGAACTGAGCTTGCTCACCCGGGCCATCGGCGTGGCGCTGGATACACGGTAGGCCGTCCGCCAGCGCGGGCCAGCCTGCCCGCCAAGGCCACAGTCCTGTCGCAAGACAGTGGCCTTGGCGGACTATCGCGCATAAAATAGCCCCTTCGCCCCACCGAGTTGGATTCAAATGCACATCTCTATCACCGGCAAGATCTGCTTTGTTCTGCTGCTGATATTCTCCTCCGTCCTGCTGGGCACCACGACACTGCAATCCTGGCGGGAGCGCAGCCTGTTGCTGGAGCTCAGCCAAATCCAGATGGGCTACCAGCTTGATCACTACCTCCACGGTATGGATCCGGCCCTGCTCACCGGCAATCCGGCGTTGCGCGATCTGCTGCATCGCCGTCTGCCCGTCCCGCCCCAGGTGGAACTGTTGCGGGTGCTGCGTGCCCCGGCGCTGCCTGGTGAATCACAACCCCGGGAGCGGGCTCAGGACAGTCTGGACAGAACCGCGCTGGCGGGTGAGGCCAGCACTCAGGTGGTAAAGCGCCATGGCAAGACGCTGCTGGTGATGACCCGCCCCATCCTGGCCACAGCCAGCCTGTGCGGTACCGCCTGTCCGCTGGCCGAGGGGCAGGTGCTGGGGGCCCTGCGGCTGGAATACTCGTTGGACACGCAGCTGGACAAGATGGAGCAACACGTGCTGACCCTGGCCCTGTTGCTGAGTCTGCTGTTCGGGGCCGGCTTGCTGCTGGCCATCTACATACTGCGCCGGCAGATAGTCACCCCACTGTCACGCATTCGGCAGACCTTGGATCGCGCCGCCGATCTGGGGATCTGGCAAGAGGTACACATACGTCAGGATGACGAGATTGGGCGACTGGGGGAAAGTGTGGATCACCTGATGCGGCGTCTGGCGGCCGATCAGGGCCACCAGAACAAGGCGCCATAGCCGGCAAGCCCCACCAGGCCGATGATGAGCAACAGCATGTCGTACCAGAGCACCACATCCTCCTGCCGGCGTGCCCGCCGACGGCCCAGTCCCAGGGTCAACAGGCTCAAGAGGACGCAGCCGGCCAATCCCCAGGGCAGTGCTCCCAACCAGGGTTCCAGCCAATCATGCCGGATGGGCAATTGCCAGTAGCGCCACAGGCCAAAATTGGTCTGCGGCCGACCCAGGTGATAGAGCAGCAGCACCAGCAACAAGATCAGCCAGCCCAGGCCACTGCACCACCACAGCAACCGCAGCCAGCCATCCGGCTGATGCCGCCGCTCACGGTAAGGGGGCTCCTCCATCACTCTCTCCCTTTGATGACGTTCTCTGTTACAAGTCTCGCCTCGGCAGGGGAAAACCGGCAAGGCGGCGGCCCATCTTTTGCTTGAGTCCTGCCTGCACCCGGGTAAGATGTTGCGATCCGAAGGCCGGGAAGGCCCCTGGCCAAGATGACAATGTTAAAGAGAGTGTTCAGATGACCCAAGCATCCGTAGCCGACGTACTCAAAGGCAAGTACGCCGTCGGCACCAGCCTGACCGTTCAAGGCTGGATCCGCACCCGTCGAGACTCCAAGGCCGGTATCTCCTTCCTGGCTGTGCACGACGGTTCCTGTTTCGATCCCATCCAGGCCGTGGTGCCCAATCACCTGGAGAATTACGAACAGGATGTGCTGCGGTTGACCACCGGCTGCTCCGTGGCTGTCACCGGCGAAGTGGTGGCCTCCCAGGGCAAGGGCCAGTCCTTTGAGCTGCAAGCCAGCCAGGTGACTGTGATCGGCTGGGTCGAAGATCCGGACACCTACCCCATGGCCGCCAAGCGCCACACCATCGAATACCTGCGCGAACAGGCCCACCTGCGCGCCCGCACCAACCTGATGGGCGCCGTGACCCGGGTGCGCAACTGCCTGGCCCAAGCCATCCACCGCTTCTTCCACGAGCAGGGTTTCTGCTGGGTGGCCACCCCCCTCATCACCGCCTCCGACTGTGAAGGGGCCGGCGAGATGTTCCGCGTCTCCACCCTGGATCTGGAAAACCTGCCCCGCACCGAGGCCGGCAAGGTGGACTACAGCCAGGACTTCTTCGGCAAGGAGGCCTTCCTCACCGTCTCCGGGCAGCTGAACGCCGAAACCTACGCCTGCGCCCTGTCCAAGGTCTATACCTTCGGTCCGACGTTCCGTGCCGAAAATTCCAACACCAGTCGCCACCTGGCGGAATTCTGGATGGTAGAGCCGGAAGTGGCCTTCGCCGATCTGGCCGCCAACGCCAAGCTGGCCGAAGACATGCTCAAGTACGTCTTCAATGCCGTACTGGCCGAACGCCGGGACGATCTGGAATTCTTCGCCGAGCGGGTGGATAAGGACGTACTCAACCGGCTGGAAAAATTTGTCAGCTCCGACTTTGCCCAGGTGGACTACACAGATGCCATCGAGATCCTCAAGGCCTGTGGCCGTGAATTCGAATTCCCGGTGGAATGGGGTATCGATCTCTCCTCCGAACACGAGCGCTACCTGGCTGAAGAGCACTTCCAGGCTCCCGTGGTGGTGAAGAACTATCCCAAGGACATCAAGGCCTTCTACATGCGCTTGAACGATGACGGCAAGACGGTGGCCGCCATGGACGTGCTGGCCCCCGGCATCGGCGAGATCATCGGCGGCTCCCAGCGTGAGGAGCGCCTGGAAGTGCTGGATGCCCGTCTGGCCGAGATGGATCTGAACAAGGAAGATTACTGGTGGTATCGGGATCTGCGTCGCTACGGTACCGTGCCTCATGCCGGCTTCGGCCTGGGCTTCGAGCGGCTGGTGGTCTACGTCACCGGCATGGGCAACGTGCGGGACGTGATCCCCTTCCCCCGCACCCCGCGCACCGCCGAGTTCTAATCAACACCTCGAATGCACAACGCCGCCCTCGGGCGGCGTTGTTGTTTCTACCCGGCAATCCGGACTCGTCACAGATAGCGGACAAACTTGGCGCTATCCAGTGCTCGCCGCGGGCCCGTCACAGCAACCTCCGGCGTTCCCAGGTAGACAAACCCCACTATCTGCTCACCGTCGGCCAGGCCCAGCGCCTGGTGCACATCTGGATCAAACATCACCCAGCCGGAGCGCCAGATGCCGCCAAACCCTTGGGCCTGGGCCGCCATCTGCATGGCCATGGCCGCACAACCGGCGGAGAGTTGCTGCTCCAGCACCGGCACCTTGGGATGGACAATCGCCCGGCTGACCACCACCACCACCAGCGGGGCCCGCAGGGGTGCCTGGCGCAACTTGTCTATCGCCTCAATCCCCTCGCCCCGCCGCTGGGCCGCCTCGGCCAATATCTGGCCCAGCCGCAACCGGCCATCGCCTTCACAGAGGATGAACTGCCAGGGATGCAGACCACCGTGATCCGGCACCGCCAGCGCCGCCTGCAAGATATTCTCCAAGGCTTGGCCCTGGGGTGCGGGGGCCACCAGACGACCACAGGAGTGACGTTCCAACAACAGGCTCAGGCCTTCCATTCGTCCACCTCTATACTCAACAGGTTATCCCTTAACGGGTCTCTACCTTAATCGGCCCGCGCCACTTTGACTACAGGTGCACCATGAAAACCAAGCCCCCTTCCCTGCCGACCGCCCGGCGTCTGGAAACCCAACGCTGGCGCCGTGAGCTGCACCAGCTGTGGCAGCAGCAACCGGGCCGTCTGCTGGCCTTGTTGCGCAACTGGCTCAAAGAGCCGCCCACCAAGCCCTGAGCCGCCAGCAAGCATGGTAATTCCCTCCCCCAGCGACCATAATGGCGGGCCAAGGCTCGTTTCGTGAAGGAAGCTGCTGATGTCATTCCTGTTTCGCCCGATAAAATGGCTGCTGCGCACCGCCTGGCGCCTGCTCAATTTCACCCGAATTCTGCTGATTAACCTCGCCTTTGTGCTGGTGCTGGTGCTGGTCATACTGGCATTGCAACAAGAAAAGCCCACCCCCCCCGTGCCCGAAGGTGCCCTGGTGCTGGATCTGGCGGGACAGCTCGTCGAGCAGGCCAGTTCGCCCTTCGCCGACAATCAGTGGCTCAGCGATCTGATGAGCAATGACTCCCGCCCCCGGGAGCTGGTGCTGGAGGATATCCGCTATGCCCTGGCCAAGGCCAAGACAGATGAAGCCATCAAGGGGGTGGTACTGCAGCTGTCGGATCTGCAGCCCAGTTCGCTGGAAAAACTGCAGCAGCTCACCGCCGCCCTGGATGACTTCCGCCAGGGGGGCAAGCCGGTGGTGGCCATGGGCGACTTCTACAGCCAGAGCCAATATCTGCTGGCGGCCCACGCCGATACGGTATTACTCAATCCTTCCGGGGGCGTGCTGATCCAGGGCATGGAGCGCTACGAACTCTACTTCAAGGAAGCCCTGGCCAAGTTCAACATCACCCCCTACATCTTCCGCACCGGCCGCTACAAATCCTTCGTCGAGCCCTACACCCGGGATGACATGTCGCCGGAGGCCCGCGAAGCCAACGGCCGCTGGCTGAGCCAACTGTGGCAGCAATACGTGGCCGATGTGGCCAAGGCCCGCAAGATACGCCCGGATGCCATCTCACCGGACAAGGGGCAGCTGCTGGCCCGCTTCCGGGCGGCCCAGGGCAATGCCGCCCAATACGCCCTGGATCAGGGACTGGTGGATCAACTGGCCAGCCACACCGAGATGGTGCAACTGGTGGCGCAGTGGGCCGGCGCCAGCCAGGATGAGCCTGGCTTCAAGCACACCAGCCTGCGGGATTATCTGCGTACCTTGCCAGCGCGCTTTGCCGATACAGGCCAGCCCAAGATTGGCCTCATCGTCGCCAGCGGTACCATCCTGAACGGAGAACAGCCGGACGGCAGCATTGGCGGCGAGAGCCTCTCCCGCCTCATTCGTCAGGCCACCAAGGACAAGAATATCAAGGCCCTGGTGCTGCGCATCGACAGTCCCGGCGGCAGCGCCTTTGCCGCCAATCAGATCCGTACCGAGTTGCTGGCCCTCAAACAGGCGGGTAAACCCCTGGTGGTCTCCATGGGTAGCACCGCCGCCTCCGGCGGCTACTGGATAGCTGCCAATGCCGACAAGATCTATGCCGAGCCCAGCACACTGACCGGCTCCATCGGCGTGTTCGGCATGTTTGCCACCTTTGATCAGGCCCTGGCCAAGCTGGGCGTCCATACCGATGGTCTGGGCACCACGGATCAATCCGGCCTCTCGCCCCTGCGGCCCCTGCCGGAACACATACAACAACTGGTACAGATGAATGTGGAAAACACCTACCAGCGCTTCATCAACCTGGTGGCCGAGGGCCGGGGCCTGACGCCGGATGAGGTGGATCAGATTGCCCAGGGACGGGTGTGGAGTGGCGTAGATGCCAAGGCCAACGGCCTGGTGGACGAACTCGGGGATCTGCACGCCGCCGTATCCAGTGCGGCCGAGCTGGCCGAGCTGAGCCACTACGAGTTGCAGCCCATCCAGGCGCCGCTCTCCTCCAAGGAGCGCCTGCTGCGTCAGCTGTTTGATGAGGCCGCTCAGTCCCTGGTGCCCCAGAGCCTGATGCCGCTAGTGAGCCAGTGGTGGCAGAGCCTGGCGCCCCTGACTCAGCTCAACGACCCCATGGGACAGTACGCCCTGTGTGAGTTTTGTACCGCCAACTGACAGACCAATAGATAACCATGACCAACAAGAAGCAGATTTACATTGCCTACACCGGCGGCACCATAGGGATGCAGCACTCAGATCATGGCTACATCCCCCAGCCCGGGTTCATGGAAGATTGTCTGGCACGGATGCCGGAATTTCACCGCCCGGAGATGCCGGCTTACCATATTCACGAATACCAGCCACTCATCGACTCCTCGGACATGACGCCGGCGGACTGGCAGCGGATCGCCGAAGACATCCGGGATCACTATGACGACTACGATGGCTTCGTGGTGCTGCACGGCACGGACACCATGTCCTACACCGCCTCGGCCCTCTCCTTCATGCTGGAGGACTTGAGCAAGCCGGTGATCATCACAGGCTCCCAGATCCCCCTGGCCCAGCTGAGATCCGACGGTCAGCAGAACCTGCTCAACGCCCTCTACCTGGCGGCCCATCACCCCATCCATGAGGTGAGCCTGTTCTTCAACAACCAGCTGTTTCGCGGTAACCGCAGCACCAAGGTGCACGCCGATGGTTTCCAGGCCTTCGACTCGCCGGACTATCCTCCGCTGCTCACCGCCGGTATTCATATCCAACTGGTGGCGGGTAAACCTGGGGAGCCTCACGGCAGGCCCCTGATCCTGCATCCCATCGAGCCGCAGCCCATAGGCGTCATCACCCTGTACCCCGGCATCTCGGCCCAGGTGATCGCCAACGTGCTGCAGCAGCCGGTCAAGGCCCTGATCCTGCTCACCTTCGGAGTGGGCAATGCCCCCCAGCAGCCGGCCATGCTGCAACTGCTCAAAGACGCGGCCAGTCGCGGAGTCATCATCATCAACCTGAGCCAGTGCCTGCGGGGACGGGTCAACATGGAAGGCTATGCCACCGGCAACGCCCTGGCCGAAGCCGGCGTCATTTCGGGGTTTGACATGACCCTGGAGGCCGCCCTGGCCAAGCTGCATTTCCTGCTGAGCCAGCCCTTGAGCCCGGCCCAGATCCGGGCGGCCATGCAGCAAGATTTGCGCGGCGAATTGACCCTTTAATCCGGGTTTTGCCCTGACGCATGGTGAAGCGTCCCGCAAGCGGCAATACTAAACACGACGACACAATTCGGCAGGAGAGAGAAGTTTGCGACAGATATGGATAGCCATGGGCTGTATGGTCGGTCTGCTGGGCGGCTGCAATGAGGACAGAATAGCCAGCATCTGCGAGAAGAATCCGGAGCTATGTGCCGATCTTAATGATGATGGCTATTGCCGCCTGGAACGCAGTAACGTGATTCGCAATCGCTACTACCATCTGCAAGATAACTCGGATATTGGCCTTTATCATCTGATGAAGTCCCTCGAAACCTATCTGGTGTGCATCGAGAAAACAACGCTCATCGAGTATTCCGAGCGCAAGGAGCGCAAGAACAATCGGGTGGAAGGCATGGTGGCTGCTCGCCGGCAGCTGGAGTCCTTGGATGTCCAAACCCGCAACAGTCACGAGCCTCATCTGCTGTTGTGGCATTGGACCAACAATGGCAGCCAGGAAGCCAAGGAGGCCTTCCTGAAACGTCAAGGTAGCCCCCAGCTAGAGGAGCCAGAGCTGCAACTGGCGCTGGCCAATCACTACCGAACCATCGACACCACCAAGTCCATCCAGATACTCCACCATGCGCTGAGTCTGTACCAGGCGGAGGAAGAGGTGGATATCATGATCCCCACCGCCCTCACCAGCCTGTACATGAAACAACAGGCCTATCCTCAGGCCTATCTGTGGGCCCTGGTTACCAATCAGCTACAGGGCAACAAGGGCGGTGGTAAGAGCCCCTACATCCAACTCACCGAGCAACAAAAAGAGGCGTTGGAGAAGCAGGCCGAACAGATCGTGGAGCAGCTGCATGAGGGCAAATATCAGCCCAGCCGCTGAAGTGGTGTCATCGGCAGATAAAAACGGCTCCTTTAGTAGGAGCCGTTTTCTTTCGCCAGAGAGGCCTTGCCCCTCCCGTCACGCTAACATCGCCATCATGGCTGGGTGGACTCCAGGCTCTGTGCCTCAAAGCTCATGGCCACACTGTTGACGCAATACCTCAACCCCGTCAGGGTGGGGCCATCATCAAACACATGGCCGAGATGGGCACCGCACTGGGCACAGCAGATCTCGGTACGCACCATGCCGTGGGAGCGATCCAGATGCCGGACCAGGGCTCCCGGCCGCTCCTTATCGAAGCTAGGCCAGCCACAGCCGGCATCGAACTTGGCATCCGAGTCAAACAAGGCGGCATCACAACAGGCACAGTGATAGATGCCCATGGCACGGTTGTGCAGCAGAGCCCCACTAAACGGGCGCTCGGTACCCTTTTCCCAGCAAACATGGTACTGCTCCGGCGTCAGCTGCGCCTGCCATGCTGCCTTCGACTGCTCTTTCATTCTGGCTCCTTGTAACACATATGTAACAAGCCTAATGAAAGTCGGCGCAAAATAAAACCCGCAGTTACTGTGGACTTGTCGCCGTTCCAGTGGACACGGCCACCCTCGCCTGACGCAACAACTTGATGGAGTGCGCCCGCCCCAGTGCCACCTGCCGCAAAATGTCATCCGGCAGGAAGGGCAGACCGTCGCTGGCCGCCGTATCCACCACCTGCTCCCACTGCATGCCATCCCAGGGCGGCGGCAGGCGGAAGTGAATGTCGTAACCGCTGGCATTAAACAGCGCCACCCAGCGCTCGCCATCCCCCTTCAGATCGCCAATATCCATGACAAACACTTGGGAGATGGGCGTGTTCCAGTCCGCATCCGTGAGCAAACGACCGTCAGGGTGGTACCAGTCTACATGGTGTGATTCGGTCTGCAGTCCGAAATAGTGGTCGTCTATCAGCTTGAGACCAGAGAAAACCGACGAACTCCGCCGCAAGGCAATCATCTGACGGACAAATTCCATCAGCCGCTCGTCTTCCTCCCGCAACTCCCAGCTGAGCCAGCTGATGCGGTTGTCCTGACAGTAGGCGTTGTTGTTGCCCATCTGGGTGCGGCCCAGTTCATCCCCCGCCAGCAGATGGGGGGTACCTTGGGAGAGCAGCAAGGTGGCCAGCAGATTACGTTTTTGCTGCTGGCGCATGTGGCTGATCCGCCGATCCGCCGTGGGCCCCTCAATCCCGTAGTTGGCCGAGAGGTTATGCCCATGGCCATCCCGGTTGTCTTCGGCATTGGCATGATTGTGCCGCTGGTTGTAGGCAACCAGATCCTCCAGGGTAAAGCCGTCATGATAGGTAATGAAATTCACACTGGAGTGGATGGCCCGATAGGACTTGGGAAAAATATCCCGCGAGCCCAGCAGCCGGGTGGCAAAGTCAGCCATGCGGCCGGTATCGCCCCGCCAGAAGGAGCGCACCGTATCCCGGTAGCGGTCGTTGGTCTCCTTCCAGCTGCTGGGAAACTGGCCAAGGCGATAACCGAACGGGCCTATGTCCCAGGGTTCGGCCACCAGCTTGACCTGGCTCAGCACAGGGTCTTGCAGCACGGCCTTGAAGAAGGCGCCCCAGGGGTCAAATTCGTTGCCTTCCCGCGCCACCGTCACCGCCAGATCGAAGCGAAAGCCATCCACCTGCATCAGCTCAACCCAATAGCGCAGGCTGTCCATCACCAGCCGCAGGACGTTGGGATGATCCACATTGAAGCTGTTGCCACAACCGGTGACATTGACGTGGCGTTCGTAATCCGGGCCATGGGCACCACTTTCGAACATGTAGTAGTTGCGATTGTCGAACCCCTTGTAGCAGAGCAGCGGTCCGCCAAATCCGCCTTCGGCGGTGTGGTTGTACACCACATCCAGGATCACCTCGATGCCGGCCTTGTGCAGCTCGCGCACCAGAGTCTTGAACTCCTGCACCCCATCCATCACGGCGTAACGGGGATCCGGCGCCATGAAGCAGACGGGGTTATAGCCCCAGTAATTGGTCAGCCCAAGATCCTTAAGCCGCGGTTCGCTCATGAAGCTGGCCACCGGCATCAACTGCACCGTGGTGATCCCCAGCTTTTGCAGATGCCGGATCACCGCAGGATGACAGAATCCCAGGTACTTGCCGCGCCAGGCCTCCGGCACCTCGGGATGCAGTTGGGTAAAGCCCTTGACGTGGGCCTCATAGAGGATGGTTTGACAATCGCTGTGTCTGGGTTTTGCGCTGCCCTGCCAGTCGAAGGCGGCGTCATCCACCACCAGTGATTTGCTCATCATGGCGGCGCTGTCCCCCTCATAGGCCTTGGCATCCCAGACGAGGGGGCGAGAAAGGGCCTTGGCGTAAGGATCCAGCAACAGCTTGTGCTCGTCAAACAGGCCACCGGGCAGTGCCGCCGTCGGCCCCTTGACGCGATAGCCATAAGCCTGTCCCGCCTTGACTCCTTCCACATAGCCAAACCAATAGGGTCCCTTGCGCTCCTTGAGACTGAAGCGTGCCAGCTCCTGCTCTGCCTGATCGAACAGGCAGAGGATCACGGCCGACGCCTCCGGCGCCCAGACGGCGAAATTGCATCCCTTAGGATCAAGAGAGGCCCCTAGTGGGGCCTCAGATCCTGGTTTCAGCGTGAACGGTTCGTTCATGCATCAATCCCCAATCCGTTTGATAAACACTGTGGCCAACGGTGGTAGATTAAGCACTATGCTGCAGGGTTGTCCATGCATGGCGTCTTCCTGAGCCGTAAATTGCAGGCCTCCCAGGTCCACATTGCTGCCCCAGTAGTACTCGCTGTCGGTGTTGAGCACCACTTGGTACTGGCCGGTTTGGGGGACCCCCAGCCGGTAATCCGTCCGCGGTACCGGCGTCATGTTGCACACCACCAGCATGAACTCATCTCCCGCCTTGTTGCGACGCAACATGGGGAAGATGCTGTTGGCACTGTCGCCATGATCCAGCCAGGTGAAGCCGCCTCGCTGATAGTCCGCCTCATACAAGGCCGGCTCCTGGCGATAGAGATGGTTCAGGTCCCGGATCAGGGCGCGCTGGCCGGCATGCTTGCCAAACTCCAGCAGCCACCAGTTCAGTTGGGCGTCGTGATTCCATTCGGAGGACTGGGCAAACTCGGTGCCCATGAAGTTGAGCTTCTTGCCGGGATGGGCGTACATGAAGCCCATGTAGGCCCGCAAGTTGGCCGCCTGCTGCCACTCGTCCCCCGGCATCTTGTACAGCATGGAATGCTTGCCGTGTACCACCTCGTCGTGGGACAGGGAGAGAATGAAGTTCTCGTCATAGTGATACACCATGGAGAAGGTCATCTCGTTGTGATGGTACTTGCGGTGGATGGGATCCTCTTTCATGTACTGGAGGGTGTCATGCATCCAGCCCATGTTCCACTTGAAACCAAACCCCAGGCCGCCGGTGAAGGTGGGCCGGGAGACCCCGGCAAAGGCGGTGGACTCTTCGGCAATGGTCATGGCGTGGGGATAGTGCTTGTACACCTCCTCGTTGAACCAGCGCAGCAGGCTGATGGCTTCCAGGTTGTGATTGCCGCCGTAGATGTTCGGCACCCACTCGCCATCCTCACGGGAGTAATCCCAATAGAGCATGGAGGCCACCGCATCCACCCGCAGGCCATCAATGTGGAAGTGATCCAGCCAGTACAGGGCACTGGCCACCAGGAACTGGCGCACGTTGTCCCGGCCAAAGTCGTAGATGTAGGAATTCCAATCCGGATGCCAGCCGCGGCGCGGATCCTCGTACTCGTACAAGGGCGTACCGTCGAAACGGGCCAGACCATGGGAGTCGGACGGGAAGTGCGCCGGCACCCAGTCCAGGATCACGCCTATCCCCGCCAGGTGGCACTGATCGACGAAATACTTGAAGTCATCCGGCGAGCCGAAGCGGCTGGTGGCGGCAAACATGCCCACCGGCTGGTAACCCCAGGAACCGGAGAAGGGATGCTCGGAGACCGGCATCAGCTCGATATGGGTGTAGCCCATGTCCTTGATGTAGGGGATCAGGCTCTCGGCCATCTCGCGGTAGCTCAAGTGCGTACCGTCATCGTGCCGCTTCCAGGAGCCAAAATGCAGCTCATAGATGGAGATGGGTTGCTCCAGCTTGTCATTGAGCTGGCTGGCCTGCCAGGCCGCATCCTGCCACTGGTACTGACCATGATCGAACACCACGGAGGCAAAGGAGGGGTACTGATCGGCATAGAAGCCCACCGGATCCGCTTTGTGAGGCAAGGTGTTGCCCAACGGATCCTTGAGCTCATATTTGTATTTGTCCCCAGCCTGCAAGCCCGGCACAAACAGCACCCAGTGACCACACAGACTGCGCTGCATCGGATGGCGCCGACCATCCCAATGGTTAAAATCACCGATCAGGCTGACGGCCTTGGCACTGGGGGCATAGACGGCAAAACGCACGCCGCTCACCATCACGCCATCGACCTGTAACTCCACCAATTGCGCGCCCAGGGTGCGATAAAGATTGGCAGCCTGATGGGTCATCTCCGCCAGGCCCGCATAGGCCTCATCACGGAACTGATAAGGGTCTATCAGCGTCTGTTCAGCCTTGGCGTACTGCACCGCCAGGCGATAGTGAAATGCCGAGCTCTGCTGCGAAAAGCTCGCCTCAAACAGGCCAGCCTTATCGACACAGGTCATGGGCACAGAAGCCATGGCGGAGTCGAAGGGCTGTACCTCTACGGCCACCGCATCCGGCAACCAGACCCGCAACAGCAATTCGCCTGTGGCACCCGCCACCCATCCCAGATGCTCAAATGGCCGTCCACAACTGGCCTTGGTCAATTCTTTAACAAGCATGCCATTACCCTTGTAAAAGCCGAGACCGGCCCGACTCACGCCAGGCCGGTCTCGTGGTTAGTTATTTATTATCAATAACACAAATCACTGACTGGCTTTGTTACGGGCTTCACTCATCCGATGGGCCAGGTGAGCCAGCGCCGGGTCGCTGAAGATATCCTCCAGATCCCGAGTCAGCTTGCGCCGCCAGTTGGGGTACTCTGTGGTGGTACCCGGTACGTTCACCGGCTTGTCCATCTCCAACCAGTCTTCCAACTGGGTGCTGAACAGGGCACAGTTACCAAGGCACATATGAATCTGCATGCCGTGATTCAACTCGGTATTCATGCCAACCCAATCCACATTATGCCCCACAGAACCCGGGATCACCCCGTGACCATGCAGGCTGTCCAGAATGCGTTGCTTGGCGGCATGCCGGTCACCAAACAAACCTTGCAGTACCTGTTCATCCGGATACAGACCCAGCTCCCGACCCAGGGTCAGATCATCACAATGCCAGAAGCCCTTGAGGGTTGGCATGTCATGGGTGGTCAGTGCCGCCATGGCCTGCTCGGGGTAGTGAGCCGGGGAGATGAAGCCACCGTCGGTCTTGGAGCGCTCGAAGAAGAAGATACGGTATGAGTGCACACCGTTCTCCTTGAGCAGTACATCCATGCCATCCGGCACAGTCCCCAGGTCTTCACCTATGATGAGACACTGGTTACGCACGGATTCCAACGCCAGAATGCCCAGCAGGTCATTCACGTTGTAGTAGATGTAGGCACCCTTGGCGGCAGAGGCTCCTGGCGGAACCCACCACAGGCGCAACAACGCCATGGCGTGGTCGATCCGCAAGGAACCACAGGAACGCATGTTGGAGCGGAACAGATCGATCATGGGCTGATACTGGGCTTGCAACAGCTTGTTGGGATCCATCGGCGGCAGACCCCAGTTTTGCCCCAGCGGACCCAACACATCCGGCGGCGCCCCGACACTGGCCTTGGGACAATACAGCTCGCTGTTGGCCCAAATCTCGGTAGAGCCCTCGGACACCCCCACCGCCAGATCGCGATAAATGCCCATGACCATACCGGCATTCTTGGCGCGCTGATCGGCAACGGCCAGTTGCTCGTCCGCCAGGAACTGCAGATACATGTAGAAGCGCACATCTGCATCATGCTCGGCCGCCCAATTAGCCACGGCCGGCTTGTGATACTCGCGGTACTCTTCCGGCCAGGCGGGCCAACCCCAGGCGTTTTGCCCTTGACCATACAGGTAGGCTTGCAGCGCATCGTAGATGGCCTGCTGCTTGAGGCTGTCGCCACCCTTGTCGACAAAGGCGGCAAAGGCCTTGCCCCGGTTGGTGTTCTTGGCCAGTTTGGCGCCATCAAACAGCTTACGCAGCACTTCCAGCTTCAGCTGGGTGACACCGGTATAGTCCACCCACTCTTTGGCACGCAGCTCCTGCAACTTGGCCTGGAAGCCAGCAGAGGCCACCTCGGCACGCACTGCCTCGTTCTGCGCAAATTCGGGAGTAGCTTCCACATCAATGTAGATGACGTTCAGCCAACGACGGGATGAGGGGCTATAGGGACTCGCACTTTCTGGGTTGGCCGGATACAGGGCGTGGATCGGGTTCAGACCAACAAAGTGGCCACCCCATTGGGCAATCTTCTCCACCAGCAGACCCAGATCGCTGAAATCACCCACACCCCAGTTACGACGACTGCGAACACAATAGAGTTGAACGCTAGGCCCCCAGATCTTCTGACCATTCGCGATGGCCGAGGGTTTGAAGCAGGCTTGCGGAGCCACGATGACACGCATCTGGCCAGCAACGGTACGAGCGCCTTTCTTCTTCAGCACCAGCTCGTGATAGCCCAAAGGGAACTCGGCATCCAGCTTGACGCGATAAGCCTGATACTCCTTCTCGTCCAGGTGCGCCACGCCCACCATCTCGCCGTTTACCGGAACCAGGCTGCCCTTGAACTCGACGCCCTCTTCGGTCTTGACGACCCAGGTGAACTCGTCATTAACCTGCTCGATGGGGAGACGAATCTCTACGCTCAAAACCTCATGGCTGCGAATGACACAAACCGGGTCTACAGGTTGTTGCCAGTGAGCCGCTTGCTCGGCCTGCAACTGGACAGCCAGAGCCACCTCGTCATCAACCCGATAGCCCATGGCGCCCAGCATGGCCGCCTTGCTGTCCAAAGTGACCTGGGCTGGATTGCCCCAGGCATCTACATATTCGTTGGCAATACCCTTCGCACTGGCCAACTGTTCGATCAAAGTTGTCATAGTTGTCGTTCCCGCTGTACTTAAAGCAATCTCTAGGTTTTAGGGCAGAGCGGTGTTGTTCTATTATTTCAAACCAGCGCTTATCCCGTGTCCCCGGGATATAGCGACATAAGAGGATACGCCTCGGCGCGGGATTATCCCATAGCCAAGGGCCGCTGAATGTGACGGTCAAGACACTCGCGACAAGCCGAAAACAGGGACTTGGTCAGCATATGACCAACACGTGCCGAAAGTTGCCATTTTGTGACAGGCTGCCGCCGACCGCGGTCAGTGTAATTTGTTATGGAAAAAGAAAAAAACTTTCAGCATATTTTATGACATATCGCAATAATGCGCGGGATGGAGGTTGACTCCCCCCTGAGTTCTAGTAAATTTACGGACGGATTTTTTCTGTTGAACAACAAACGTTGGGTACAACTATGACTATCAAAGTAGGTATTAACGGTTTTGGCCGTATCGGTCGTTTCGTATTCCGCGCCTCTTTCGAGCGCGCTGATCTGGGCATCGAAGTTGTGGGCATCAACGATCTGATCGACGTTGAATACATGGCTTACATGCTGAAGTACGATTCAACCCACGGCCGCTTCAAGGGCACCGTTGAAGTTAAGGACGGCAACCTGGTTGTAAACGGCAAGACTGTACGTGTTACCGCAGAACGCGATCCGGCTAACCTGAAGTGGGATGCCATCGGTGTTGACGTTGTTGCCGAAGGTACCGGTCTGTTCCTGGACGACGCTACCGCTCGCAAGCACATCACCGCCGGTGCCAAGAAGGTTGTCATGACCGGTCCGTCCAAGGACGCTACCCCCATGTTCGTAATGGGTGTTAACCACACCGAATACGCTGGTCAAGACATCGTCTCCAACGCTTCTTGCACCACCAACTGTCTGGCTCCTATCGCCAAGGTTCTGAACGACACTTGGGGCATCGAGTCTGGCCTGATGACCACCGTTCACGCTACCACTGCTACCCAGAAGACCGTTGACGGTCCGTCCGCTAAGGACTGGCGCGGTGGCCGTGGCGCCGCTCAAAACATCATCCCGTCTTCTACCGGTGCTGCCAAGGCCGTTGGCGTGGTTATCCCGGAACTGAAGGGCAAGCTGACCGGTATGGCCTTCCGCGTTCCGACTCCGGACGTGTCTGTTGTTGACCTGACCGTTAACCTGAAGAAGCCTGCCAAGTACGAAGAAATTTGTGCTGCAATGAAGGCTGCTTCCGAAGGTGCCATGAAGGGCGTTCTGGGCTTCACCACTGATGAGGTTGTTTCCAACGACTTCGTCGGTGAAACCTGCACCTCCGTGTTCGACGCCAAGGCTGGTATCCAGCTGACCGACACCTTCGTTAAGGTTGTATCCTGGTACGACAACGAAATCGGTTACTCCAACAAGGTTCTGGAGCTGATCGCTCACATCTCCAAGTAATTGGAGCGCTAAGCGACAGTAAACAAAAGGCGGCCCTCAAGGCCGCCTTTTTTATTAGGATAATAATATGATCGAACAACTAAAACTGACGGCCCTACAACCACTGACCACCCATACCAAATTGGCACGCAACGAAACGGATCAGCGCTTCATCGTCGTTGACCACCCGGATTATCAAGCCATTCTCGCCCTGTATGGTGGCCACCTCATTCATTACAGCAACCATGGCTCACCCTTGCTATGGCTGAGCCAATCCGCCCTGTTAGACGGCTCACGCCCCATTCGAGGCGGTGTGCCACTGTGCTGGCCCTGGTTTGGACCCAGTCCCGAGCGAGTTGGCCTGGGCAAGCCGCAACACGGTTTTGCCAGAACTCAGCTTTGGACCCTGGATGGCATCAGCGAAACCGCAGAGAGTACCTTCGTTCACCTGTGTCTGAGTGATAACGCGGCCAGCCAGGCCCTCTGGCCCCATGCTTTCGAGCTCGAGTTGACCCTGGAGATCGGATCTGAACTCACCATGCTGCTCACCACCCGCAACACAGGGGCATCACCCTTTGTCTACTCCGGCGCCCTGCACACCTATTTTCAGAGCCAGGCCCCGGAAGCGGTACAGATCCAAGGCCTGGGAAATACCTACCTGGATCAACTGCAGCAAAAGCGTCCGACACAGGAAGCTAGCTTCGTACTGGATAAGCCAGTGGACCGTATCTATACCGAGCCCGATAGCCGGATTGAGCTGGACACCGGCCTTGCGCGGCTGCAACTGCTCAACCACCAGGCAGACTCCGTGGTGGTCTGGAACCCCTGGCAAGCCGGTGCCGCCGCCATGGCCGACTTTGATGACCAGGGATGGCAAACCATGATCTGTGTCGAGAGTGCCATCACTGCCCCCGACGGCATCCAGGTGGAACCAGATGAAGAGCACAGCCTGGGCTTCACCCTAAGACGCGCCCCTTAAGGTCACTAGCCAGCCAATGGATGCTCGACAACCAGCCTGACGGCCGGACTTAGGAAGGCGCAAAAGAAAATGCCAGTCACAGTGACTGGCATTTTAGCGCACGCAAAACAGCCTAGATCAGGAGCCGCAGCACATGGCCTGCGATCCTGCCGCGGCCTTCCTGGCGGCCCAATACTGCCGGGTCTCCTGAAGTATGATGTGGCGCAGGCCAATCAGACCAATCAAGTTGGGAATGGCCATCAAGCCATTGACGATATCCGCCAGCAACCAGATGAGATCCAGGTGCAAGAAGGCCCCCAAGGCCACCAGCAGGATATAGACCCAGCGAAACGGCAGTATGCCCCGGACACCGAACAGGTATTCGGTGCAGCGCTCACCGTAATAGTTCCAGCCCAGTATGGTGGTGAAGGCAAAGAACAAGAGGCCCAGGTTCACCAGATGCTGTCCCAGCGGCCCCCCCAGCCCTGTGGTGAAGGCTGCGTGGGTCATGGCCGCACCGGCTGCCTCCCCCTGCCAGGCACCGGTCACCACCAGCGCCAAGCCTGTCATGGTGCAGATGACAATGGTGTCGAAGAAGGTACCCGTCATGGAGACCAGCCCCTGCTCGACACAGGACTCGGTCTTAGCCGCCGCCGCGGCGATGGGGGCAGACCCCAGGCCTGATTCATTGGAGAAGACGCCGCGAGCCACCCCGGCCTGGATGGCCAGCAGGATGCCCGCCCCGGCAAAACCGCCGGTTGCCGCCGTGGGGGTAAAGGCCCCCTGGATCACCAGAGCAATGGCCGCCGGTAGTCCCTCATGATTGAGCACCAAGACGCCCAGGCAGATGAGGATGTAAAACAGCGCCATGAAGGGCACCACCGCGGTAGACACCTTGGCGATGGACTTGAGCCCACCCAGCGTGACCAGGGCCACCAGCACCGTCAGTACCAGGGCACTGACCCAGCGCGGCGCCGCCAGGGTCAGGCTGGCCGCATCGGCAATGGCATTGACCTGGGGGAAGGTCCCAATGCCAAACAGCGCCACGCCGATGCCGAACAGGGCAAAGGCCCGGGCCAGCCACTTGCTGCCCAGCCCCTTCTCCAGATAGTACATGGGGCCACCGGACATCTGGCCGTTGGCATCCACCTGCCGGAACCTCACAGCCAAGAGCCCCTCGGCATACTTGGTCGCCATGCCAAAGAAGGCCGCCATCCACATCCAGAACAGGGCCCCCGGACCTCCAAGCTTAATGGCGGTGGCCACGCCGACGATGTTGCCCGTGCCTATGGTGGCGGACAGGGCGGTGCACAAGGCGGCGAAGCTGGAGACATCACCAGGCTTGTCTTGCTCCCGCCCCGGAAAGAAGACCAGGCGCAAGGCAGTCGGCAGCTTGAAGATCTGCAGCAGCCCCAGGCGCAGGGTGAGATAGAGACCGGTACCGATCAGCAGTACCAGCAAGGGGGGGCCCCACACCAGGTCATCGAGAGTGGTCAGCCATTGAGTCAGGGTTGTCACGGAATCCTCCCGCTACGAACAGGGTTTAATTCGTCACGAGGAGACATAGAGGCAATGAGGCGCAACTCGGGCAGGGCCGAGGGAAAGGCTCACCACACTCCATCCCCTCTGTCCTTTTGCCTGAGAGTTTCAACCCATGGGGTTTTGCTCCTTCGGCGCCCGATTTAACGGGTCTCTCCAGAGGCTCGTCCAGTAGCAGTCCTTACCAGATGGTGGCGCCTGAAAGATTTACTTCTTCGGCGGACGGCAAGCCGTCACTCTCCTGCTACCTTCATCCGAACGCTGGAAGGTGAAGCGCAGAGTCTAACGCACAAGACACTGGCATTTCCAGACTATGCCAGTGGAATAAACAGGCTGATTGGTCAAATTACCCGCACTTAGCCTGTCGCACTGCGGTCCTGACGACACTAGGGCGCGCCTTGCCTCCCCCGGCCGGGAATGACAGAATCAGCAACCCGATAGCAGAAGGACACAGGAGCCGCCATGACCCGCATCTACGGCATTCGCCAGTGCGACACCCTGAAGAAAGCCCTGCGCTGGCTGGATGAGCAGCAGATCCCCTACGAGTACCACGACTACCGCAAGGACGGCCTGAGCCCGGCGTTGCTGCAGGAGTTTGTCGATGCCTTGGGCTGGGAGGCACTGTTCAACAAGCGGGGCACCACCTACCGTCAGCTGGATGAGGCCACCAAACAGGCCCTGGATGCCCAGCGGGCCTTCGAGGTGATGCTGGCCCAGCCGGCCATCATCAAGCGCCCCCTGCTGCTCAAGGATGGCCAATACACCCTGGGTTTTAGCGAGGCCCAATATCACTCGCTGTTTGCCTGATTTCACTCCACGAAGGGATGCAAGATGACTGACTCACCCGTGCTGGCCCTGGCCTGCGACCTTATCGCCCGGCCTTCGGTCACCCCGGAAGATGCCGGCTGCCAACAGATGATGGCCGAACACCTGGCCCGCCTGGGCTTTGTGATAGAACCCATGGTGTTTCATGACACCACCAACCTGTGGGCCCGTCGAGGCACCGACGGCCCCCTGTTCTGCTTTGCCGGCCACACCGATGTGGTTCCGCCGGGGCCGCTGGATAAATGGGACACTCCACCGTTTGAACCCCAGGTGCGAGACGGTATGCTCTTCGGGCGTGGCGCCGCCGACATGAAGGGATCTCTGGCCGCCATGCTGGTGGCGGTGGAGCGGTTTGTCACCGAACAGCCGGATCATCCGGGCTCCATCGCCTTTCTCATCACCAGCGACGAAGAAGGTCCCTTCATCAATGGCACCCCCAAGGTGGTGGAGACCCTGGAGGCCCGCAACGAGAAGATCACCTGGTGCCTGGTGGGCGAGCCTTCCTCCACAGCCCAGGTCGGTGACGTGGTGAAAAACGGCCGTCGCGGCTCCATCACGGGGGATCTGCTGATCAAGGGCATTCAGGGCCACGTGGCCTATCCCCATCTGGGTCGCAACCCCATCCATCAGGCGGCGCCCGCCCTGGCGGAGCTGGCCAGCACCTGCTGGGATGAGGGCAACGCCTTCTTTCCGCCCACCAGCTTTCAGATCCCCAATATCAGCGGCGGCACCGGTGCCTCCAACGTGATCCCGGGCGAGCTGAAGGTGCAGTTCAATTTCCGCTTCAGCACCGAGCTGACCGACGAGACCATCAAGACCCGGGTGCAGGAGATCCTCGAGCGCCACGGCCTGGAGTACGAGCTGACCTGGACCCTCAGCGGTCATCCCTTCCTCACCGCTCAGGGGGCCCTGCTGGATGCCACCGTGGAGGCCATCGAGGAGGTCACCGGTATCCGCACCGAGCTGTCCACCAGCGGCGGCACCTCGGATGGGCGCTTCATCGCCCCCACCGGCGCCCAGGTGCTGGAGCTGGGACCGGTCAACGCCACCATCCACAAACTCAACGAGTGCGTGAGGGTGGCGGATCTGGACTCCCTGGCATTGATGTACCAGGGCATACTGCGTCGCCTGCTGGTGGCCTGATGGACAGCGCCTGGTTGGGACTGGACAGTGCGGCGCTGCTGACCCTGCCGGATGGTCGGCAGCTTCGGCCTGCCACGGCGGCGGCCTGGCAGCGGCTGCAACAGGCCGCCCGTGCCGAGGGTCTGGAGATCGCCATCGCCTCGGCCTACCGGGATTTTGACCGTCAGTGCCAGATCTGGAACGCCAAGTTTGCAGGCCGCCGACCTGTACTGGATGAACAGGAGCGGCCGCTGGATCTGCGCGAGTTCAGCGATGAACAGAAGGTGTGGGCCATACTGCGCTGGAGTGCCCTGCCGGGCACCAGCCGGCATCACTGGGGCACGGATCTGGATATCTATGCCCCGGCGCTCTTGCCCCCGGGCCAGACGCTGCAGCTGACCTGCGCCGAATATGCGCCGGACGGCTACTTCGCCCCCCTCACCGCCTGGCTGGATTGCCGCCTGTCCGAGTTCGGCTTCGAACGCCCCTACCGGCATGGCCGGGCAGACAACCCGGGCGGGGTGGCCGACGAACCCTGGCATATCAGCTTCGAGGCCGAGGCCCGCCGTTTCGAGCAGCAGATGAATTATCCGGCCCTGCAGGCTGCCATCATGGCGAGTAACATCGCCGGCAAGGCTGCCGTGCTGGCCTGCCTGCCCGCCATCTGGCAAGGCTTGCACCCCACCACCACCCAGGAGACATCATGAACCTCTGGCTTTGGATCGGCCTGCCCCTGCTGTTCTTGCTCGGCATTTTCTTAAATGCCATCAAGGACATGAAGCGGCTGGAAAAACAAGTGCCCAAGTTCCTCGACAAGGTCCGCCCCCAGGCCTACGACGATGACGAGGATGAGTACCCGGCCAAGCCGGATGAGAAGCGCCCCGCCAAAGACAAGCCGGAATCCCCCGCCGATAAACAGCCGCCGCAGAGGTGATGACCATCACCAGGCCCCCGCTCGTCCTGGGTCTTGCATCGGTCCCCCCGCTTGGCCTAGTATCAAGGCCAGATCTGCACTCGTCTTGGATAGGGAACTAGCCCGTTCATGTTGCGCCTTTGGTTGTTAACTTGTCTGCTGTTGTTGGGACTGCCCTGGTATAGCGCCAGTGCGGTGGCCCCTGCACAGCTGCCAGCACCACTGATGCAGCCGATGGTGCATAGCGCTCACTCTAGCGCGGCCCACACCCCGGCATCCCGTAAGGCAAGTGCCACCACTGCCCACCTGGCCGAGCATACCGATTGTCACACCCAAGTCGTCCCGCAGGGCCATTGCCAGGGGCAGATGGGTATGGCGGCCCAAGACAGCGGCAAGGTGCATTGCCCCAGCTGTCTGACCCCAGTGGCAGCCCTGCCGGATCTGACACTGCTTGGCCCCAAGCTTGCTCCCCCTCGCAACGAGCCCCAGCTGCTGGCGCTGAGTCGCTACCTGGATCATATTCCCGGCGTGCCCTCGCCGCCCCCCACCCGCTCCTTCATCTAACGACCAGCCCCTTGGGCTAACCCACCGTGCCTCAGCACGAACTGGCGGCTGCCTGGCAGACGCCATACCGAACTCGTTTTGATGAAGGAAGACACCATGAAACTCACTCAATACCTGACCCTTGGCCTGCTGTTCACCCTGCCCGCCCTACAGGCAGAAACCATGCACCAGGATCACGCCATGGCCGACGGCCAGATGGCCACGGCAAACGGTCAGATGACCATGCCGGCTCAGTATGCCGTGACAGCCAAGGTCATCGCGCTGGATGGCGACAAGGTGATGCTGCAGCATGAGGCCATCCCGGCCCTGGGCTGGCCCGCCATGACCATGCCCTTCGTGCTGGCCGATACCGGCCTGGCCAAGGGGCTGACCCCCGGGCTGCAGATCCAGGGTCACTTCAGCCCGGTGAAGGGCGACTCCCCCCGTCTGCTGGACTGGCAGGCCAAGCCCTAAGGAGTCGTCATGAAACCTGTATCGCAAGCCGGTCACCTCAAGGGGTGGCCGGCCGCCCTGCCATGGGTCTGTTTGCTCGGCGGCCTGCTGCTGGGCGCCGGAGGTCTGACGCTGTGGCAAGCCTGGGCCCAGGCCGCTCCAGCCCGCGCCGAGCCAACCCAGGCCACGCCGACGCGCCAGATCCTCTACTACCGCAATCCCATGGGCCAGCCGGACACCTCACCGGTACCCAAGAAGGATGAGATGGGCATGGACTACCTGCCGGTCTATGCCGACGAGGCCCCCGCGTCCGCGTCAGCCGCCCCTACGCCGGTCGCCCACAGGCAGATCCTCTATTACCGCAACCCCATGGGCCAGCCGGACATCTCACCCGTGCCCAAGAAGGACGAGATGGGCATGGATTATCTGCCGGTTTACGCCGATGAGGCGCAGACCGGAGGTTTAGCCCTCTCGCCGGAGCGCATCCAGCAGCTGGGAGTGCTAAGCAGCCCGGTGCGCCAGGAGCCCCTGTACCGGGAGATCCGCGCCACTGGCCGCCTGAGCCTGGACGAGCGCCGTCAGCAGACGGTCACCGCCAAGTACGCCGGCTGGGTGGAGAAGCTGCCGGTCAACAGCACGGGGCAGGAGGTGCGCGCCGGTCAAACCCTGCTGGAGACCTATAGCCCCGAGCTGGTGGCCGCCCAGCAGGAGTACCTGATTGCCCGGGACAGCCAGCACAAGCTGGGGCTGAGCCTGCAGGCCGATGGCGGCCGCCGCCTGAGTCTGGAAGAGGGCGCCCTGCAACGGCTGCGCTACTGGGACTTGCCGGAAGCCAGCCTGCAACGGCTGGTGCAGAGCCGCCAGGTGCGGCGTACCCTGCCGCTGCCGTCCCCCATCAGCGGCGTGGTGCTGGAGAAGAAGGTGATCCAGGGCAGCTACTTCAAGGCCGGCGATCCCCTGTTCGAGCTGGCGGATCTGCGTCAGCTGTGGCTACTGGTGGAGGTGTTCGAAACGGATCTGGCCGGTCTCAAGGCCGGCGAATCGGTGGCGATCCGCCTGGATGCCTATCCCGGCGAGTCGCTGCCGGGCAAGCTGGACTTCATCTACCCCACCCTCAATCCCCAGACCCGCACCGTCAGTGTGCGCATCCTGCTGGACAACCCGGACGGTCGTTTCAAGCCCGGCATGCTGGCCAACGCCAGCCTGACGCTGCCGCTGCCCGGCGAGCCGCCGCTGAGCGTACCGGAGTCAGCCCTCATCGACTCGGGCACCCGCCAGAGCCTGCTCATCGCCCAGGGCAACGGCCGCTTCGAGCCCAGAGCCGTGGTGGCAGGATCCGTGGCGGTCACCGCCCTGGGTGAGCGCCGGGTGGTGATCAAGGAGGGGCTGCTGCCAAATGAGCAGGTGGTGACCCGGGCCAACTTCCTGCTGGATAGCGAGAGCAACCTGAGGGCCGCCTTCGGCAGCCTGCAACCGGCCGCTTCGCCGGCCAAGGAGGGCTAGATGCTGCGACAACTCATCCGCTGGTCCTTCCACAACCCGCTGCTGGTGCTGCTCATCAGCGGCCTGCTGCTGGCTGCCGGCACCCTGGCCTTGCTGCGTACGCCGCTGGACGCCATCCCGGATCTCTCCGACGTGCAGGTCATCGTCTACACCGACTACCCGGGCCAGGCGCCCCAGGTGGTGGAGGATCAGGTGACCTACCCCCTCACCTCGGCCCTGCTGTCGGTGCCCAAGGCACGGGTGGTGCGGGGTAACTCCTTCTTCGGCAGCTCCTTTGTCTACGTCATCTTCGAGGACGGCACGGATCTCTACTGGGCCCGCTCCCGGGTGCTGGAATACCTCAACGGCCTGCAGGGCAAGCTGCCCAGCGGGGTGACACCCCGCCTGGGACCCGATGCCACCGGGGTGGGCTGGGTCTTCCAGTATGCCCTGCAGGGCCAGGGACAGTCGCTGGCGGAGCTGCGCAGCCTGCAGGACTGGCAGCTGCGCTATCCCCTGGCCGCCACCGCAGGGGTGGCGGAGGTGGCCAGCGTCGGCGGCTTCGTCCGTCAGTACCAGGTGGTGCTGGACCCGCGCAAGCTGCAGGCCTATCAGATCTCGCCGCTAGAGGTGATGCAGGTGATCCGCGCCAACAACCAGGAGGTGGGTGGCCGGGTCATCGAGCTGGCGGAGACCGAGTTCATGCTGCGGGGCAAGGGCTACCTCAAGGGGGAACGGGATCTGCGGGAGCTGGTGATCAAGGAGGTGAACGGTACCCCGATCCGGGTGGGCGATCTGGCGCGCATCGAATTGACCGGCGATGCCCGCCGCGGCCTCACCGAGCTCAACGGCCAGGGCGAGGTGGTCTCCGGCGTGGTGGTGGCGCGCAGTGGCGAGAACGCCCTGGGGGTCATCGACCGGGTCAAGGCCAAGCTCAATAGCCTGCAGGCCAGCCTGCCCAAGGGGGTATCCGTCATCACCACCTATGATCGCTCCGAGCTCATCCATAAGGCCATCGCCACCTTGCAGCACACCCTGCTGGAGGAGAGTGCCATCGTCGCCCTGGTGTGTGTGCTGTTCCTGCTTCATGTGCGCAGCGCCCTGGTGGCCATACTGGTGCTGCCCCTGGGGGTGCTGGCGGCCTTTGCCGCCATGTACCTGCTGGGGATCAACGCCAACATCATGAGCCTGGGGGGCATCGCCATCGCCGTGGGGGCCATGATAGATGCCGGCATTGTCATGGTGGAAAACGCCCACAAGCACCTGGAGCGGGCGCCGCCTGACGCCAATCGCCTGCAGGTGCTGCTGGAGGCCTGCCTGGAGGTGGGGCCGGCACTGTTCTTCTCCCTGCTCATCATCACCCTCTCCTTCCTGCCGGTGTTTGCCCTGGAAGCGCAGGAGGGTCGCATGTTCCATCCCCTGGCCTTCACCAAGACCTTCGCCATGGGCGCAGCCGCCCTGCTCTCCCTGACCCTGGTGCCTGTGCTGATGCGCTTCTTGGTGCGGGGCAAGATAGTGGCGGAGTCACGCAATCCGCTGAACCGCCTGCTGATCGCCGGTTACCGGCCCCTCATCGCCGGCGTGCTCAGGGCCCGGGGGCTGACGGTAGCCCTGGCGGTGCTGCTGCTGGGGCTGAGCCTGTATCCCATCCGCCATATCGGCAGCGAGTTCATGCCCAAGCTCAACGAGGGCTCCCTGCTGTTCATGCCCAGTGCCCTGCCGGGGTTGAGCGTCACCAAGGCCGCCGAACTGCTGCAGCTGCAAAACCGCATCATCAAGTCCTTCCCCGAGGTGGACTCGGTCTGGGGCAAGGCCGGACGGGCCGACAGCGCCACGGATCCCGCCCCCCTGGAGATGTTCGAGACTGTGGTGAACCTCAAGCCGGAGGCCCAGTGGCGGCCGGGCATGACCCTGGATAAGCTGGTCGCCGAGCTGGACGAGGCGGTACGCCTGCCCGGCATCGCCAACTCCTGGACCATGCCCATCCGCGCCCGTATCGACATGCTCTCCACCGGCATCCGCACCCCGGTGGGTATCAAGGTGTTCGGCCCGGATCTGGCCGGCATCGCCCAACTGGCCGGCCAGATAGAGCAGGTGGTGAAGAGCTTGCCAGAGACTCGCAGCGCCTACGCCGAACGCATCACAGGCGGCTACTACCTGACCCTGACCCCCAAGCGTGACGCCCTGGCCCGGGCCGGGGTGAGCATAGACACCCTGCAGTCGGTGATTGCCACCGCCCTGGGGGCCAGTGCCGTTACCAGCACGGTGGAAGGCCGGGAGCGCTACGACGTCACCCTGCGCTACCCCAGGGAGCTGAGAGACGATCCTCAGACCATAGCCCGCAGCGTGCTGGTGCCCACCCCCAATCAGGGGCTGATCCCCATCGGCGATCTGGTGAGCCTGACTCTGGAGCAAGGCCCCCCCAGCCTGCGCACCGAAAACGCCCAGTTGGCAGCCTATGTCTACGTGGATGTCTCGGCCAGCGATCTGGGCGGTTGGGTGCGACAGGCCCAGCAGGCAGTGGCGGCGGCCATGGCGGAGGGGCGCATCCAGCTGCAGCCAGGCTACCACTTAAGCTGGAGCGGTCAGTTCGAGTACATGGAGCGGGCGGCCGAGCGGCTCAAGCTGGTGGTGCCCTTCACCCTGGCCCTCATCTTCCTGCTGCTCTATCTCAACTTCGGCAACCTCACCGACAGCCTGATCGTGCTGCTGTCGGTGCCCTTCGCCCTCATCGGCGGCATCTGGTTGCTGTGGTGGCTGGATTACGCCTGGTCGGTGGCGGTGGCGGTGGGCTTCATCGCCCTGGCCGGGGTGGCCACCGAGACCGGGGTGGTGATGCTGGTGTACCTGGAGCAAGCCTGGCAACACAGCCAGCAGGCGGCCAGGGAGGCCGGGCGCCCCTTGCTGATGGGCGATCTCTACCGGGCCATCATGGGCGGGGCGGTGGAACGGGTGCGGCCCAAGATGATGACGGTGGTGACCATAATGGCGGGGCTGCTGCCCATCATGTGGGGCACGGGCACGGGCTCGGAGGTGATGCGCCGCATCGCCGCCCCCATGGTGGGGGGCATGCTCTCCTCCACCCTGTTGACCCTGTTGGTGATACCGGCACTCTACAGCCTGGTGAAGCAGCGACAGCACCGCCTTCAGTAAATGCCGGCATAAAAAACGCCGCCCCGGTAAGACGGGGCGGCGTTAAACGTTTGTCTGGCGAACCAGATAAGCGGCAGTGGCTTAGTCCAGCTTGACGCCCAGACGATGGGCCACTTCTTCGTAGGCTTCCACCACGCCACCCAGGCCTTGACGGAAACGGTCCTTGTCCAGCTTCTGACGGGTTGCCTTGTCCCACAGACGGCAGCCATCCGGCGAGAATTCGTCGCCCAGCAGCACTTCACCGTTGAACACGCCGAACTCCAGCTTGTAATCCACCAGGATCAGGCCAGCATCATCGAACAGCTTCTTCAGCACGTCGTTGACCTTGAAGGTCAACTCCTTCATGCGGGCAACCTGCTCGTCGGTGGCCCAGCCAAAGGAGCGGATGTGGTACTCGTTGATCATGGGATCGTGCAGGGCATCGTTCTTCAGGAAGAACTCGAAGGTCGGCGGGGTCAGATCCATGCCTTCCGGCACACCCAGACGACGGCAGATGGAGCCGGCGGCCACGTTACGCACCACGCACTCCACCGGCACCATGGCCAGCTTCTTCACCAGGGCTTCGTTGTCGGACAGCAGGCGATCCATCTGGGTGGGCACGCCGGCTTCTTCCAGCTTGGTCATGATGAAATGGTTGAACTTGTTGTTCACCATGCCCTTGCGATCCAGTTGCTCCACCTTCTCACCATCAAAAGCGGACGTATCGTTGCGGAACAACAGGACGAGACGGGTGGGATCGTCGGTGGTGTATACGGACTTGGCCTTGCCGCGATACAGTTCAGCTTTCTTTTCCATTTTCACATGACTCCAGTGAGTGGCTGTAAAAAAGGGGCACAGAGGCCCCTTACCTTATTCATTTTCCGCCTTGGGCAGCCTGGGGATCCAGGGCCTGAGACAGGGTGATGTAGATCTGGCTGATGACATTGCTGTTGACCAGCTTCTTGTCCTCATCCAGCAATGTGATGGCGGTCTTCTTCGGCTCCATCTCGCCCAACTGCACCCGGTACTTGCCGGAGTCCAGCTGGAAGGGGGTCAGGCCTTTCTTCTTCCATTCATCGGCCGAGGGGTCGTTGTATTTGACCTCGATGAGCCCCAGGGCCTGCTGGGTATTCTGTACGGTAAAGCCCAATTGGGGCAGTACCTGCAGCACCCGCTTCCAGGTGGTATCGAAGTTGGACTGGGCAATCCAGGCCGGCTGACCGTTGCCATCAAAGCCCAGGCGCAGCCCCAGCCCTTGCTGTGCAACCTGCTGCTGACGTGCCTTGAGCTGTTTGTCTACGTACAAGGAGACCTGGTTCAGGGCGCGCACGCAGTAACGGCGGCGCTCCAGATCCGTCAGCGGCGTGGTATCCCGGTCGCCATCCACATAGGCCTCGTGGGCGATCAGCTGAACATTCAGCCCGGCACGGTGCCGGCTGGCATCGTTGACTATGGTGAAGCGGTAGCGCTGACGCAGTTGAAACTCTTCATCAGCATCCGGGTCCCACGCCGTGATCATGGAGTTGCTGGTGATCCAGTCAGACTCCAGCACGCGATTTTGCAGATCCAAATTGGCCACCGCCACGCCGCGGCTAGCCAGGAAGTTGAACAGCATGGACCAAATTTCGGACTCAATCTTCTGATCCGCGGCCCGGGCCGTATACCACATGGTCACGTCCTGCTTGCCGGTTTCGGCGCGGCTACCCGGGACTATATTGAGCAACTGAGCCGGCGGACGCACATCCACCTCCGGCCCCACGGCGCCAGCGGTCGCCTCGGCCTTGAGGGGTGGTATGACGTAATCGTTGGCGAAGGCCGGGGCTGTGAGATTCTGGGGAACCTTGAAGGGGGCCGGTGACAGCTTGACGTCCCGGTAATCAAAATCACGGTTGGCCTGTTTGCGCTCAGCCATGGAGCCACAGCCGGCCAGCATTCCTGCCCCGACCATGCCTAGCAGCAGCCGGGTCGGCCACCCTTTGGTTTTATTATCAAGCACGCGTGAGTAACTCCGCTTGGGTCAGCGCCATCTCCAGTTGGCCATGCCATGACGCACTTAACGGCGTCAGGGGCAGGCGCAGGCCGGAGTCGGCAATCAATCCCAGTCGGGCACAGGCCCATTTCACCGGGATCGGATTGGATTCAACAAACAGGGCTTGATGCACGGGCATCAGCACCTGATTCAACGCCAAGGCCTGCTCGGCTTCGCCAGCCAGTGCCAGCTGGCATAGCCTGGCCATCTGGGCGGCAGCCACGTTGGCAGTGACCGAGATGACGCCATGCCCCCCCTGGAGCATGAAGTCACAGGCAGAGGCATCGTCACCACTGAGCAGGGAAAAACCGGTGCCACAGGCGGCCTTGAGCCGGGGCAGTCGTTGCAAGTCCCCGGTGGCTTCCTTGATGCCACAGATACCGTACTGGTGCGACAGGCGCGCCACCGTATCGGGCTGGAGATCACAGCCGGTACGCCCGGGCACATTATATAGAATTTGCGCCAGACCACTAGCCTCGCCAATAGTGGCGAAGTGGCGATAGAGCCCTTCCTGGGTCGGCTTGTTGTAATAAGGGGTGACCGACAGACCCTGGGTCACCCCCAGAGCCTTGAGTCGCCGGCACAGGGCGATGGCCCGCCGGGTGTCGTTGCCGCCGCAACCGGCGATCACCGGCACCCGCCCATCGGCCGCCTCCAGCACAGTCTCCACCACCGCCAGATGCTCCTGCTCATCCAGGGTGGGCGACTCTCCTGTGGTGCCCACGGCCACCAGGCCGTGGCTGCCACTGGCCACATGGTATTCCACCAGTTGGCGCAAGGCGGGAAAATCGATCTCCCCATGCAAATTCATGGGGGTAATGATGGCGACCAGACTACCGCTTAACATCGGAAGCACTCCAAAAATTCAGGGCGCTATGGTACGGCTGGCCCCCGCCAAATACAAGGCGTGCGCTGTCATCCCTCCCCCCCTGTGCTACCATCCCAGGCAAGCTAGTCCGGCAGACAAGAAGAGGCGGATCTCACACCATGCCCCACCATCTCGTCGTCACCGCCATGGGGCGGGATCGCCCCGCCGTCGCCCATGCGCTCATCGCCTTCATCAGCCAGTGCGGCTGCAATATCGTCGACAGTCAGCTGGCCATCCTCGGTCAGGAATTTACCCTGAGCCTGCTGCTGTCCGGCGACTGGAATGCCCTGGCGCGTCTGGAGTCCAGCCTGCCCGATGAGGCGCACAAGCTGGAGCTCATCACCCTCAGCAAGCGCACTCAGCAGGCCGCACCGGCACCGGATCGCCCCAGCGCCACCGCCGTGCTGCTGGTGCCGGATAGGCCAGGCCTCATCAGTCAGCTGACCGATTTCATCCGCCAGCAGGGCTGGGATATCCAGGCGCTGCAAAGCGTCACCCTGAGCGAGCAGCAATTGCTGCGGGCCGGGGTGGTGATCCGCCTACCCGCCCAGTCCGATCTGATCCAGGCTGCTCACGCGTTCAAGGCCTTCGCCCAGAGCCTGGGCGCATTGCAGGCCCATTTCACCCCTACCCCTAACCAGGAGGAAAGTCCATGCCAATCCTGAGTGCCGGCATCCCGGCCCCCGACTTCACACTGCCGGATCAAAATGGCAATCAAGTACAGCTGAGTGCCCTGCGGGGTCGCAAGGTGCTGATCTACTTCTACCCCAAGGCCATGACCCCGGGCTGTACCACCCAGGCCTGCAGCCTGCGGGACGTGCAGGCCGAGCTGGCGGCCCACCATCTGGTGGTGCTTGGGATCAGCCCGGACTCACCGGCCCGTCTGAAGAAATTCGAAGCCCGGGATGAGCTCAACTTCACCCTCCTGGGTGACGAGGATCATCAGGTGGCGGACGCCTACGGTGTCTGGGGGCCCAAGAAATTCATGGGCAAGGAGTTTGATGGCATTCACCGCATCAGCTTCCTGGTGGACGAAACCGGCAACCTCATCAAGGTGTTCGACAAATTCAAGACCAGCGATCACCATCAGGTGGTGCTGGATTACCTCGCCAGTCTGGCCGGTTAGCCAAAAAAACAAAGGCGCCTAAGGCGCCTTTGCTGTTTCTACAGACGGCTGGCTTACCAACCCGTCACGTCGGCCAACGCCTGGCCGATGTCCGCCAGGGAACGGACCGTCTTGACCCCGGCTTCCTCCAGCGCGGCATACTTCTCCGCCGCCGTGCCCTTGCCGCCGGCGATGATGGCGCCGGCATGGCCCATCCGTTTGCCGGACGGGGCCGTCACCCCGGCGATGTAGGAGACCACCGGCTTGGTCACGTTCGCCTTGATGTAGGCAGCGGCCTCCTCTTCGGCGGTGCCGCCGATTTCACCGATCATCACGATGGCCTCGGTCTTGGGATCGTCCTGGAACAACTTGAGGATATCGATGAAGTTGGAACCCGGGATGGGATCGCCGCCGATGCCGACGCAGGTGGACTGGCCGAAGCCGGCGTCCGTGGTCTGCTTCACCGCCTCATAGGTGAGGGTACCGGAGCGGGAGACGATGCCCACCTTGCCCGGCAGGTGAATGTGCCCCGGCATGATGCCGATCTTGCACTCGCCCGGGGTGATCACACCAGGGCAATTGGGGCCAATCATGCGCACGCCGGTTTCTTCCAGCTTGCACTTGACCTGCAGCATGTCGAGGGTGGGAATGCCTTCGGTGATGCAGACGATGAGCTCAATGCCGGCGTCGATGGCTTCCAGAATGGCATCCTTACAAAACGGAGCCGGCACATAGATGACGGTGGCAGTGGCGCCCGTGGTCTCCACCGCCTCGCGGACGGTATTGAACACCGGCAGCCCCAGGTGGGTGGAGCCGCCCTTACCCGGTGATACCCCCCCTACCATCTGGGTGCCATAGGCGATGGCCTGCTCGGAGTGGAAGGTGCCCTGGGCACCGGTGAAGCCCTGGCAAATTACCTTGGTCTGTTTGTCGATCAGAATGCTCATGCCTGGCTCTCCGCTGCCTTGACTACCTGAACTGCCGCGTCCGTCAGACTGGTGGCGGCGATGATGTTGAGACTGCTGGCGGCCAGCCGCTCCCGGCCCAGTTCGGCATTGTTGCCCTCCAGACGCACCACCACGGGCACCTTGACGCCCACCTCGGACACGGCGCCAATCACCCCTTCGGCGATGAGATCACAGCGCACTATGCCGCCGAAGATGTTCACCAGCACCGCCTTGACCTTGTCATCCGACAGTATGATCTTGAAGGCTTCGGTGACCCGCTCCTTGGTGGCACCGCCCCCCACATCCAAGAAGTTGGCCGGCTCACCGCCATGCAGCTTGATGATGTCCATGGTGCCCATGGCCAGACCCGCGCCGTTGACCATGCAGCCGATGTTGCCATCCAGCGCCACATAGTTCAGCTCCCACTGGGCGGCGTGCGCCTCCCGGGCATCTTCCTGACTCATGTCCTGCAGATCCCGCAGCTTGGGCTGGCGAAACAGGGCGTTGGAGTCGATGTTGATCTTGCCATCCAGGCACAAGAGCTTGCCGTCGCCAGTGATGACCAGCGGGTTGATCTCCAGCAGCGACAGGTCGTAATCCACGAACATCTTGCCCAGGCCGGTGAAGATCTTGGTGAACTGCTTGATCTGCTCGCCATTGAGACCCAGCTTGAAACCCAGCTCCCTGGCCTGATAGGCCTGGGGTCCGGTCAAGGGATCCAGCACCGCCTTGTGGATCAGCTCCGGCGTCTCATGGGCGACCTTCTCGATCTCCATGCCCCCCTCGGTGGAGGCCATGAACACCACCCGGCGAGTGCTGCGATCCACCACGGCGCCCAGGTACAGCTCCTTGGCGATGGGCGAGCAGGCCTCCAGCAACAGCTTGTTGACCGGCTGACCCTGGGCGTCGGTCTGATAGGTCACCAGCTGTTTGCCCAGCCACTGCTCGGCAAAGGCACGGATCTCGTCCTTGCTGCTGACGACCTTGACGCCACCGGCCTTGCCGCGACCGCCGGCATGGACCTGACATTTGATGACCCATTTCTCCCCGCCCAGACTGGAGGCAGCTTCGACAGCTTCTTGGGGGGTACTACAGGCGACACCCGGTGGGATGGGCAATCCGTATTCGGCAAACAGTTGTTTTGCCTGATATTCATGCAGATTCATGACACTCTATCCATGTTGTGTTGCCGCCCCGGGAACGGGGCGGCGGCTAAATTCAGATGTCCAGCAGCAGGCGAGCCGGATCTTCGAGAAATTCCTTGATGGTCACCAGAAAACCCACCGATTCCCGACCATCGATCAGTCTGTGGTCATAGGAAACGGCCAGATACATCATGGGCAGTATCACCACCTGCCCGTCCACCGCCATGGGACGATCCTGGATCTTGTGCATGCCCAGAATGGCACTCTGAGGAGGATTGATGATGGGTGTGGACATCAATGAGCCGAAGACGCCACCGTTGGTGATGGTGAAATTGCCGCCGTTGAGATCATCGAGCGTCAACTTACCATCTCGCGCCTTGTCCGCCAATGCCTTGATGGCCTTCTCGATTTCCGCCAGGCTCAGTTGATCGCAATCCCGCAGCACAGGGGTCACCAACCCCCGCTCGGTGGAGACGGCGATGCTGATGTCGAAGTAGTTGTGGTAGACGATATCATCCCCGTCCAGGCTGGCATTGACCTCAGGATAGCGCTTGAGGGCCTCGGTGACCGCCTTGACGAAGAAGGACATGAAGCCCAGCTTGATGCCGTGGCGCTTCTCGAATCTGTCCTGATACTGTTTGCGCAGGGCCATGATGGGCTGCATGTTCACCTCGTTGAAGGTGGTGAGCATGGCGGTGGCATTCTTGGCCTCCAGCAGGCGTTCGGCAATCCGCTTGCGCAACCGGGTCATGGGCACCCGTCGCTCGTCCCGCACGCCGCCGGCCACCGGGGGCGCCGGCATCTCAGGCTCATCTGGTGCCAGCGGGGCTGACGTCGGCTCCGGCTGCCCCTCCAGGTGATGCTGAATATCCTCGCGGGTGATGCGGCCGCCCGGTCCTGTGCCCTGAATCCCATCGGCACTGACCCCCTCCTCGGCCAGCAGCCGGCGTACCGACGGCGTCAGCACATCCGACTTATCATGCAGCGCCTCTTCCTGTGGCGCTGCGGCATGGGGCGTCAGCTTGCCGGCTTGCGGCAAGGGGGTTAGCCGGCCAAGCAGCGCCTTGGCATGGACGGTGGCACCACGCTCTACCAGTATCTCGGCCACCACGCCATCTTCCGGGGCCGGCACCTCCAGCACTATCTTGTCGGTCTCGATATCCACCAGCAGCTCACCGGCCTTGATGGTCTCGCCCACCGCCTTGTGCCAATCTCCGACGGTGGCATCCGCGACGGATTCGGGTAAGTCAGGCACCTTGATCTCTACAGTCATCATCTTGTCCTTTATTCCATCATTCGAGGGTCAAGGCGTCTTCCACCAACGCCTTTTGCTGCTTCATGTGCAAGGAGATATAGCCCACCGCCGGGGAGGCCGAGGCCGGGCGCCCCACATAGCGCAGCCTGGCGCCACTGGGGATGGCTTCCCAGAAGTGGTGCTGGCTGCAATACCAGGCGCCCTGGTTTTGCGGCTCCTCCTGGCACCAGACGAAGTCGCGCACCTGCTGATACTCCTTGAGCACCTCTGCCAGCTCGGCATGAGGAAAGGGGTACAGCTGCTCGATGCGGATGAGCGCCACCTGTTTCTGCTCGGCCTTGCGTCTGGCTTCCAGCAGGTCGTAATAGACCTTGCCGGAGCAGAGCACGACGCGGCGCACCTGGGCCGGGTCCAGCGTCTCCTGCTCGCCGATCACATTCTGGAAACGGCCGTTGGCCAGTTCATCCAGGGTGGAGATCGCCTGCGGGTGACGCAGCAAGGACTTGGGGGTAAACACTATCAGTGGCCGCCGCATGGGCCGTATCATCTGCCGCCGCAGCATGTGGTAGACCTGCGCCGGGGTGGTGGGCATGCAGATCTGCATGTTGTGCTGGGCGCACAGCTGCAGATAGCGTTCGGGCCGGGCCGAGGAGTGTTCGGGCCCCTGCCCCTCGTAGCCGTGGGGCAGGAACAGGGTCAGGCCGCACAGCCGCCCCCACTTCTGCTCGCCGGAGGAGACAAACTGATCGATGACCACCTGGGCGCCGTTGGCAAAATCCCCGAACTGGGCTTCCCAGATGGTGAGGCCGGCCGGCGCGGCGGTGGCATAGCCGTACTCGAACGCCAACACGGCTTCCTCGGAGAGCACCGAATCGTACACCTCAAAGGGAGCCTGCTTGTCATCCACATGCCTCAGCGGGATGTAGAGGCTGGCATCGTCCTGGTTGTGCAGCACGGCGTGCCGGTGAAAGAAGGTGCCGCGTCCCGAGTCCTGCCCGGTGAGCCGCACCCGGAAGCCTTGCTTAACCAGGGTGGCATAGGCCAGGGTCTCGGCAAAGCCCCAGTCCACCGGACGCTCACCCCGACTCATGGCCAGGCGGTCATCGTAAATCTTGCCCACCTGCCGCTGCAGCGGAAAGTTGGCGGGATACCGGGTCAAGGACTCCCCCAACTGCTGCAAGGCTTCCAGCGGGTAACTGGAGTCGTACTGGATGTCCCAGTCATGGCCCAGAAACGGCGTCCAGTTCATCTGGTACTGCTGGGACATGGGTTGCCATTCCTTGACCACACAGGCGCCCTTTTCCAAGGCATCCCGGTAGGCCTGCACCATCTGCTCTGGCTCGTCTTCGCTCAGCAGCCCTCGAGCCACCAGCCGTTCGCCATAGCGTTGGCGGGCGGTGGGATGCACCTTGATCTTCTGGTACATGATGGGCTGGGTGGCGGTAGGCTCGTCCGCCTCGTTGTGGCCATTGCGCCGATAGCAGACCAGGTCGATGAACACATCCCGATGGAAGGTATTGCGAAAGTCCAGCGCCAAGCGGGTCACCCGTATCACCGCCTCGGGATCATCGCCATTGACGTGGAAGATGGGTGCCTGAACCATCTTGGCCACATCGGTGCAGTAGGCGCTGGAGCGGGTGTCCTTGGGATTGGAAGTGGTAAAACCTATCTGATTGTTGATGACGATGCGCACCGCTCCGCCCACGCCAAAGGCACGGGTCTGGGACATGTTGAGGCTTTCGGCCACCACCCCTTGCCCTGCGATGGCCGAATCACCGTGAATGGTGATGGGCAGCACCAACTTGCCGCTCTTGTCCCCCAATCTATCCATCCGCGCCCGCACCGAGCCGATGACCACCGGATTGACGATCTCCAGATGCGAGGGGTTGAAGGCCAGCGCCAGATGCACATTGCCGCCAGCGGTGGCAAAGTCAGCAGAAAAGCCCTGGTGATACTTCACATCCCCGGTGCCCCAGGACTCGCCGTGCTTGCCGGCAAACTCGTCAAACAGCTCCTGGGACTTCTTGCCCAACACGTTGATCAGCATGTTAAGGCGACCGCGGTGGGCCATGCCGATCACCACCTCCTTGCAGCCCTCTTCACCGGCGTGACGGATCAGCTCCTTGACCATGGGGATCAGCATGTCACCGCCTTCCAAAGAGAAGCGCTTGGCACCGGGGAACTTGGCCCCCAGGAAACGCTCCAGCCCTTCGGCGCCAGTCAAATCATCCAGGATCTGCCGCTGGCACTGGGCAGAGAGTTCAATCTGCCCTTCGGTCGGCTCCAGACGCTGCTGGATCCAACGCTTCTCCTCCAGGGAAGTCATGTGCATGTATTCGGCACCGATGGAGCCGCAATAGGTGCGTTGCAACGAGGTCAACAGTTGACGCAGTGGCACCTCCTGCGGACAGCCCAGATAGGTGCCCACATGGAATGTGCAATCCAGATCCGCCTCGGTGAGCTGGTAGTAACTCAGCCCCAGCTCCGGACGAGGGGTCTGCTGCCACAGCCCGAGGGGGTCCAGATCGGCCAATTCATGGCCGGCGACGCGGTAAGAGTTGATGAGTTGCAACACCTGGATCTGGCGCGCATCGGTTTTGACTTCCATGGTGGCACGACGGGCATGCCCCGCCAGGGCCAGTTGGCGGAATCGCTCCTTGATCGGCGAGTGAGGCTCTTCGGGACGAGTCGGCGCAGGCAGGTCAGCAAAATAGTCTCGCCAACACGCCTCCACGGCGTCGGGATCCTGGAGGTAGGTTTCGTAAAGCTGCTCGAGGTAGCTGGCATTGGCGCCGGCCAGTGGGGTGGAATCCAACCAATCTTTCAGGACGCTGTCATGCATGATGATGCCTTATGGTTCATACTGCCCTGCCACTTTATCGCAAGCCGGCCTGCCGGCCCCGAAAAAGCATCAAAAGGGTGATCAACCCAAGCCTACGAATGCCAGAGGGAAGCGGATCTTGCGCGATTGACATCCGGGGATCAATAGGCCGTCACCCTGGTTCAGGAGCCGCTGCCTGCGAATGCCCGTTTGCCCGTCATGGCAAATCCAGGCTCCGCAGTGATGCATTCCAACTCAACCAGGGATAACCGCCATAATTGGCCGATTATTGTGAGCCAGTCGAAATTTTGAATGGAAATCAGCGGACTATCTAACCTGGCTAGCAGTATATGCAGCAGGGGATCCCCATTACAAACCCATAACATTCCAAATACATCAATTATTCAATCAAGATCTCAGTCTGTGAGCCACCCGGCAGCTTGATCCCGGGGTTAAATTGACAAGCTAGGTGCCAACCGCTGAAATAGTCAGACATTTGGCCGCGCTCCGACCCCGGTTGGCTCCCCAACCAGCAAGAGCGAAGCGGACACGACCAATTATTGAGCAAAGGAGACTTGCCATGGCTGATAAGATAGCCACCCTGCACATCCCAGGCCAAGAGCCCATTGAGTTGCCCATTCTGTCCGGTACTCTTGGACACGAGGTCATCGACGTGCGAGCGTTAGGCGCTCACGGCTACTTCACCTACGACCCGGGTTTTCTTTCCACTGCCTCCTGTGAGTCGAAAATTACCTTCATCGATGGCGATGCCGGCATACTGCTGCATCGCGGCTATCCCATCGACGAGCTGGCGCAGAACGCCAACTACCTGCAAGTCTGTTATCTGCTGCTGACGGGTGATCTGCCCAATCAGGAACAGTATGATGCCTTCCGCAAGCGGGTAACCCGTCACACCATGGTGCACGAACAGATCACCTCCCTGTTCCGCGCCTTCCGCCGCGACTCCCACCCCATGGCGGTGATGTGCGGGGTGGCCGGGGCCCTGTCAGCCTTCTACCACGACTCTTTGGACATCAACGACCCGCGCCATCGGGAAATCGCCGCCTATCGGCTCATCTCCAAGATGCCCACCCTGGCGGCCATGTCGTACAAGTACTCCATCGGTCAGCCGTTCATCTACCCGCGCAACGACCTGAGCTATGCCGGCAACTTCCTGCACATGATGTTTGCCATCCCCTGTGAGGAGTACAAGGTGAACCCAGTGGTGGAGAAGGCCATGGATCGCATCTTTATCCTGCACGCCGACCACGAGCAGAATGCCTCCACCTCCAGCGTGCGCTTGGCCGGTTCCTCCGGCGCCAACCCCTTCGCCTGTATCGCGGCCGGTATCGCCTCCTTGTGGGGCCCGGCCCACGGTGGCGCCAACGAAGCCTGCCTGAAGATGCTTGAGGAGATCGGCTCGGTGGAGCGCATACCCCATTACGTGGCCCGCGCCAAAGACAAGGATGACCCCTTCCGTCTGATGGGCTTTGGTCACCGGGTCTACAAGAATTACGACCCCAGAGCCACCGTCATGCGCAACACCTGTCACCAGGTGCTGCAGGAGCTGGACATCAAGGATCCGCTGCTGGAAGTGGCCATGGAGCTGGAGCGCATCGCGCTTTCCGACCCTTACTTTGTGGACAAGAAGCTCTATCCCAACGTGGACTTCTACTCCGGCATCATCCTCAAGGCCATCGGCATCCCCACCTCCATGTTCACCGTGATCTTCGCCCTGGCGCGGACCATCGGCTGGATTACCCACTGGCTGGAGATGCAGGCCGATCCGGCCAGCCGCATCGGTCGCCCCCGCCAGCTGTACATGGGCACGCCAACCCGCACCGTGCTGCCGCTGGAGCAACGTAAGTAACCCAGCCAGGCCCCTGCCCGGCTAAGTCAGAAGCCGCTCAAGCCACAAGGCTGAGCGGCTTTTTTATGCGTCTGCTCAGGCGCCACACTACTCCGCTGTGGTTCCCGACAGCACAAAAACGTGAAGGCGCCATGGGCGCCTTCATTTCGCTGGTCTTTTCGACCTGTAGAGCGGGGGACGATTCAGCTGCCCTGGGCCATCAGCTGGCGCTGCTGCCAGTCCTGCCAGACACACACCAGCTTGATGCCAATCAACAGGGCCGCCACAAACCAAAACACACTCGCCTGTCCTGTCACCAACATGGCCACCGCCGGGCCGGGGCAGACCCCCACTAGTCCCCAACCTATGCCGAACAGACCCGCCCCCAGCAGCAAGCTGGGTTCCAGCTGTTGCTTGGTACTCAGGTGAAAGGCCGAACCGTCCAGGCTCTGGCGACGGGGCTTCACCCACCAGAAATAGCCCGGCATGAAGACTGCCAGGGCCGAGCCCATCACCAAGGCCAGGCTGGGATCCCATTGGCCACTGATATCCAAAAAGCCCTGGACCTTGGCCGGGTCCAACATACCGGAGAGAGCCAGCCCCAGACCAAACAGGCTGCCGCACAACAAAGCAATCCAACGCATGACGGTGATCCTCACAGCAGATGACGCAGAACGAAGACGGTGATGAAACCCGTGGCCATGAAGGTCAGGGTGGCGGCGATGGAGCGACGGGAGAGCCGCCCCATGCCACAGATGCCGTGGCCGCTGGTGCAGCCATTGCCCAGCTTGGCCCCCATGCCCACCAGCAAACCCGCCAGCAGCAGCACAGGGGTGGGTGCCGTCAGACTGGGCACAGTCACCCAGCCCAGGGTGAAGGCCAGCGCAGCGCCCACCATCAGACCGGCAATAAACAGCGCCCGCCACAACCAATCACCCGCCTTGGGGCCGAGGAATCCGGCCAGGATGCCGCTGATGCCGGCGATACGGCCGGAGACTAGCAGCAGCACCAGGGCAGAAAAGCCCAGCAGGCTCCCCCCCAGCACCGCCGTCCAGGGTGTAAAATTCACTATGGTCATGATGTTCTCAAGCCTCTTGGTAGGGGGCTGCCACCATGCTGGTGGACACACCCGCCAGGGTTATATGAAATCTGATTGGTCCATTTTATGTTTTTAATCTAAATTAGCAATATCTAATTAATGAGGAGCAAGCTCATGACGGTAGACAATGGTGTGCGGGTGGTGGCCGGCTGCATGGTGCTGCTGTCCGTGGTGTTGACCTGGTGGGTGCATCCAGCCTTTGTCTGGCTGACGGTGTTTGTCGGGCTCAATCTGATCCAGAGTGCCTTTAGCGGCTTCTGCCCGGCGGCCATGATCCTCAGGCGCCTGGGGTGTCATGACTGACTTGGCAACGCCTAGACAGAGAGATTGAACAGCAGGTTCAGCAACTCGTTCTGGTTGCCACAACGGGTTTTGTGCAGCAAGGATTTGAGCTGGCTGCGCAGGGTTTCTTTGCTGACGCCGCGCAACCTCGCCACCTCGGGGCCTGTGAGTCCACGGGACAGCAACATCAAGACCTCCTGCTCCATGGGAGAGAGACCATAGAGCAGCGCCACATGATCCGTTTGCCGAGTTTGTTCCCAGTGAGGCTCCAGCAGGCGCACGACAAAGCCGCCCGGCGGGCCAGACAGGGGTTGCCAGACAAACAGGCAGGGTTCCTGCTGCCCTCGGCGCAACACCAACTCCCCCCCCTCTCCTCTTGCCAGACAGGTTAGCCACTGGCCATGCAGCGCCCCCGGCAGGATCAGTCGCTCGCCATACAGACCCACCTCCGCCAGGGGCAGACGCTGGCGCAAGGCGGCATTGGCAAACAGCAGACGACCACCGCCATCCACCAGCCCCCTGGGGCCGATTTCGTGATCCAGCAGGGCGGTCAGCTGCGCTTGTTGTTGCGCCTGTCGTGCCAACTGCTGATAGAAGAGTACCCAGCCCTGCAGACGGTCGGTGACACGCTGCAACAGCAAGCGCTCGTGCTCGCTAAACGGGGCATGACCATAATGACGGTGCAGGGTGATCACCAGATCCTGCCCCTGGCTCACAGGGGCCAGCACACACAAGGCGTAACGCGTCTTGAAATAGGGCACCAGGCAGTCGCGAAACACGGGGTTGTCTATCCGTTCAAACGGCAACAGGCGATCGGCGATCACCGCCTCCCCGACCAGGTCACGGGCCAGATAGGTGTTCAGCAAGACATCGTCCTGCATATGCTGAAAATAGAAGTCCAGATCCCCCTGGCTATAACTGCGGGTCCAGATCTGTGATTGTGCCGGGGATGCCCTCTGGGTCAGCACCACGGTGGAAAGATCGGCATTGAACAACTGCCGCAGCTTGTCAAAGGAGTGCTCCAGTGCCCTGGTCTGGCTACCCAGTTGATAATGCTCCTGCAGCCAGCGATCCATCTGCCTCGTCGCCCCAGCCATGGGCCACCCTTACAAGAATTAACAATCTTTGTTGTATCAAAGCCTTGCAGGCAGTGCGCGCTCGGCACTGTTTTTTTTGCGGTGGCGCAAATAAAAAAAGGCGGCCGAAGCCGCCATAGGGAAGGAGTTGAAAAGCCTGTCCAGCATAGGCCAGCCGAGCCCGGACGCCCACCGTCAGCTCTGACAGGGGGCTATTCACGCTCCTTGACGTATGCCGTGCCCAGCGCCTTGGGCGCAATGGCCTTGCCGATGAAGCCGGCCAGCAAAAACACGGTCAACAGATAGGGTAAGGACTCAATGAGCTGCACCGGAATGGCGAAACCCCACAATTCCAGCCCCTGCAGACGAATGGCGGCGGCATCCAGGAAGCCGAACAGCACGCAGGCCCCCAGGGCCGTCCAGGGACGCCACTTGCCAAATACCAACGCGGCCAGCGCCATGTAGCCCTTACCGGCGCTCATGTTGGGGATGAACTGGGCCGTCTGGGCCACCGACAGGTAGGTGCCCCCCAAGCCGGCCAGCACACCGCAGATGATCAGCGCCCGATAGCGCAGCCACACCACGGAAATGCCGGCAGTATCCACCGCCGCCGGGGCCTCCCCCACCGCCCGCAGCCGCAGGCCGAAGCGGGTACGGAACAGCACCCACCAGGCCAGCGGCACGGCGGCCAGCGCCAGGTATTCCAGCAGGGAGTGACCGCTCATCAGCTCGGAGTAGAGATCGCCCACCAGGGGCACATCCCGCAGGGCATGTTCATAGGGGAAGGCAATGGGGGCAAAGCGGGCATCGCCGGACAGCGCCGGGGTCTGACCGCCCTGCTGAAACCAGTGGCGACCCAGGGTCACGGTCAGACCGGCCGCCAGCACATTGATGGCCATGCCGCTGACCACCTGATCCCCCTTGTGGGTGATGGTGGCAAAGCCGTGCAACAGCGCAAACAGCACGGCGACACCCACCCCGGCCAACAAGCCAAGCCAGGCCGAACCGGTGACGGCCGCCACGGCGGCACTGGCAAAAGCCGCGGCCAGCAGCTTGCCCTCCAGGGCGATGTTCACCACCCCGGCCCGTTCGCTGAACAGGCCCGCCAAGGCGGCAAAGATGAGCGGCGTGGAGGTGCGGATGGTGGCATCCAGCAGCAAAATGATGGTCTCGTACATCAGTTGGCCTCCTTACGGGTCAGCCGCAGATAGACAGACTCCAGCCGTGGCCGGAACAGGTGTTCCAGGGCACCACAGAACAGGATCACGAGGCCCTGCAGTACCACCACGATATTGCGGTCGATACCGTACTCGAAGCTCAGCTCCGCCCCCCCCTGATAGAGGAAGCCGAACAGCACGCTGGCCAGGATGACGCCGATGGGATGGTTGCGCCCCATCAGGGCCACGGCGATGCCGGTGAAGCCGAAGCCTTCGACAAAGTTGAGCTTGATCTGGTGCAGCTCACCCTGCAGTACGTTGAGGGCGAAGAAGCCCGCCAGCATGCCCGACAGCAGCATGGTGGAGATCACCACCTTGGGATAGGGAATGCCGGCATAGGCGGCGGCCGACAGGTTGGCCCCCACGGATCTCAGCTCGTAACCCCAACGGGTATGCCAGACAAACAGCCAGAACAGCAGGCAGCAGATCAGCGCCCAGAACAGGCTGATGTTGAGGGGGCTGGCCGCCACCTGCACCCCCAGGTAACCCAGCAGCTCGTGGATCTTGGGCAGCCAGGCCGCCTCGGCGAAGATCCGGCTCTCGGTGGCCATGGTGCCTTCGGGCTTCAACACATTCACCAGCAGGTAGGCCATCAAGGCCGAGGCGATGAAGTTGAACATGATGGTGGTGATGACGATGTGGCTGCCCCGTTTGGCCTGCAGGTAAGCCGGCACATAGGCCCAGGCCGCACCGAACAGGCCGCTGACCAGCACGCCTAACGGCAACAAGGCCCAAAACGGCAATAGCTCCCCCAACCAGAGGCAGACGAGGCCGAGCCCCAGACCGCCAATATAGGCCTGGCCCTCGCCGCCGATGTTGAACAGGCCGGCGTGAAAGGCCAGTGAGACGGCGAGTCCGGTGAAGATGAAGCCGGTGGCATAGTAGAGGGTGAAGCCCAGCCCTTCGGCATTGGTAAAGGCCCCCTCCCACATCACCTGGGCCGCCTCCAGCGGGTTGATGTCGATGTAGACAAACAGCAGGGCGGACACCGCAAAGGCCATCAGAATGTTGATCGCCGGCACCAACCCCACCGTCAGCCAGGCGGGAATACGTTGTTGACTCATGCTTGACTCTCCTGCCCGGTCCCTTGCAGATGCTCGGGCATGATATTGGCCATCATCAGGCCCAGGGTTCGTTCATCGGCCTCCCGGGCGGCCACCTCACCGACGATGGCTCCATCCACCATCACCAGGATGCGATCCGCCAGGGCCAAGATCTCTTCGAGCTCCACCGACACCAGCAGCACCGCCTTGCCCTTGTCGCGCATGGCCACCACCTGCTGGTGAATGTATTCGATGGCACCGATATCCACGCCGCGGGTCGGCTGACCGATGAGCAGCACATCCGGGTTCTGTTCCACCTCCCGGGCAATCACCAGCTTCTGCTGGTTGCCGCCGGAGAAGTTGGCGGTCTTGGCCTTGGGCAGCGGCGGGCGCACGTCCCACTTGCCCATCTTGGCCTGACAGTCGGCCAGGATGGCCGCCTTGTCCTGCAGCAGCCCCTGGTTGTAGGCCGGCAGCTGGTGATAACCGAGGATGAAGGCCTCCTGAGCCTCAAAGCGGTTGATGAGGCCCATCTTGTGCCTGTCTTCCGGCACATGGCCCAGGCCGTAATGCCGCACCTGGCGTGGATCGGCGGGCGCCTCGGCACTCACCCTGTGGGCGCCGATCTGGAACTGTCCCTCGGAGGGGGCCAGTATGCCACCCAGCAGGCTGAGCAGTTCGGATTGGCCATTGCCGGATACCCCGGCGATGCCCACCACTTCCCCGGCGCGCACCTGGAAGCTGACCGACTTGACCCGCCGGACCCCGGCACCATCCTGATAGCCAAGCCCCTGTACCTGCAGCAGGGGCGCGCCCGGATTGGCCTCGGCCTTGTCCACCTTGAGGCGCACCTTGCGGCCCACCATCAACTCCGCCAGCTGCTCCTTGTCGGTGTCGCAGGTGGCCACATGGGCCACCATCTCGCCACGGCGCATGACGGATACCCGATCCGTGATGGCCAGGATCTCCCGCAGCTTGTGGGTGATGAGAATGACGGTGGTGCCCTGCTCCTTGAGCTTGCCCAGGATGGCAAACAGGTGATCCGCTTCCTGGGGCGTCAATACCCCTGTGGGTTCATCCAGGATCAGGATGCGGGCGCCGCGATACAGGGCCTTCAGGATCTCCACCCGCTGTTGCAGCCCCACCGGCAGATCCTCAATCTTGGCATCCAGCGGCACCTCAAGCCCGTAATCCCGTGCCAGGCTCTCCAGCGCCTGACGGGCGCGGCTCAGGCTCACCCCCATGGACCAGTGGCCCTCGGCCCCCAGCACCACGTTTTCCAGCACGGTGAAGTTGTTCACCAGCATGAAGTGCTGGTGCACCATGCCGATGCCGGCGGCGATGGCCGCCTGGGAGTTATGCGGGGCGAAGGGCTGGCCGAACACCCGCATCTGGCCGGCATCGGCCTGGTAGAAGCCATAAATGATACTCATCAGGGTGGACTTGCCGGCGCCGTTTTCACCGACGATGCCGTGTATGCTGCCCTGACGAACCTGCAGATCGATATGCCGGTTGGCATGGACTTCGCCGAAGCGCTTGTCGATCCCCTGCAACTCGATGGCGTAAGCGTCAACTTGCTCCACGATGATTTTCCTAACAGTCAAAGAAGGGCGATGCAATCACCTAAGCGGCCCAAACACAAAACGGCCAACCCACCTTGCGGCGGGCTGACCTCATAGTGTGTCGGTTGAACCGGTCAGGCGACCGTCAAACTCAGCTTAGTAGTGGCAGCTGTTGTCGGACATGTAATCGTGGATCTGGATCTTGCCGGCGATGATGTCGGCCTTGATGGCATCGACCTTGGCCTTCATCTCGTCGGTGATCAGCGCCTGGTTGTATTGATCCAGCGCCCAATCCACACCGCCCTCGGCCAGCCCCATCACCTGGATGCCGGGCTTCCAGCTGCCCTTGGCCGCATCATCCCAGGTCTTGTAGGCGGCAGGACCCACGCCCTTGACCATGGAGGTCAGCATGGTACCCGGCTGCAGGTAGTTCTGGTTGGAGTCAACCCCGATGGCCAGCTTACCTTCGTCCTTGGCGGCCTGATAAACACCGATACCGGTGCCGCCGGCGGCGGCATAGACGACGTCCACACCGGCAGAGAACTGGGACTTGGCCAGCTCGGCCCCCTTGGCCGGATCGGCGAAGGCGGCCGGCGTGGAGCCGGTCATGTTTTGCAGCACCTCAATCTTGGGATTGATGTACTTGGCGCCTTGCTCGTAACCACACTCAAACTTGCGGATCAGCGGGATGTCCATGCCGCCTACGAAACCCACCTTGCCGGATTGGGATTTCAATGCAGCCAGCGCCCCCACCAGGAAGGAGCCTTCATGCTCCTTGAACACGATGGACTGAACGTTGGGCTTATCCACTACCATGTCGATGATGGTGAACTGGCTATCGGGGAACTCACCGGCCACCTTCTCCACTGCAGAGGCGAAGTTGAAACCTACCGCCACGATAGGACCGTAGCCACGGCTGGCCAGACGGCGCAGACCCTGTTCACGCTGAGCCTCGTTTTGCGGCTCGAATTCCTTGACGGTAACACCCTTATCCTTGTTGTAGACCTCCACACCGGTGCGGAACACGGCTTCGTTGAAGGACTTGTCGAACTTGCCGGCGGAGTCGTAGACCACAGCCGGGCCAGCGGAGGCGGCCTGCACCGAGAGTGCGGCCAGCGTAAAGGAGGCCACAGTGGCCATCTTGAACAGTGTCTTCACATTGATACCCTTTTATCGTTGTCTATCGTTATTGATTCCGTAGCCGCACCCGGTTCCGGGCACTAGCCGGCTAATGGTCGGAAAACTGGCCCGACCGGTCAAGCGTTTTACAACGGCAGGAAAAGGATTGGGCAAGCGTTTTTATGGTCATTGGCGTCACTTAACCCCCGTCGGCTCCCTGCCGGATACGACAAATCCCTGCCAATTGTCGGCAACCCCACAAGCCAACGATGAGGGGGCAAAAATAAATCACTTTAAAATCATGATGATACCTTTAATTGTCGGTTCGGCACCCATTCTGCATCCCTTGAGGAAAATCCGTTATTTGCAAGGAGAGGCACCATGGCCAAAGTAGGCATCTTTTTTGGAAGTGATACCGGCAAAACCCGCAAGGTCGCCAAGCTGATTCATGAGGCCTTTGGCAGCGATGCCGTGGCCGCCCCGGTCAACATCAACAAGGCGAGCATTCAGGACCTGCTTGAGTACGACGCCCTGATCCTGGGCACCCCGACCCTGGGGGACGGCCAACTGCCGGGTCTGGATTGCGAATGCCAGGCCGAGTCCTGGGCCGAGTTCGTCCCGGACCTCGAATGTGCCGACCTGTCCGGCAAGACGGTGGCCCTGTTTGGTCTGGGGGACCAACAAGGCTATCCGGATGCCTTCGTGGATGCCCTGGGCGAGCTGTTTGACATCGTCAGCGACGCCGGCGCCAGCGTGGTGGGCAGTTGGCCCAGCAGCGGCTATGAATTCAACAGCTCCAACGCCCTGGATGGGGATGACTTCGTCGGCTTGGTGCTGGATCAGGACAATCAGCCCGAGCTGACCGCCGAGCGGGTCGCCACCTGGGTTGCCGCCATCAAGCCACAATTGCTTTGATGGTAAAACCGAATAAAAAGACGCCAATTGGCGTCTTTTTATTGCCTTTATCACAGCCATTTGGAGCCACGCCAGTTAGAATGGCAGCGCCATATGAACGCGGTATGGTGGGATTAAAACTCGACATCTAAGGACAAATAATGAAAAAGACCATTCTGACCCTCTGCCTGGCCCTGAGCCTGGCCGCACCGGCCCTCAGCGTCCAAGCCGCCAGTCAGGCGGAAATCGATCAAGCCATCAAGGTGCTGCAACAAAGCAGCAGTCAGGGGCTGGTAGATCGTTATTCTCTGGCCGATCTGGAGCGCATCATCAAGGCCGAAGGGTACAGCTCCGTCACCACCAAGGGCGACAACAAGGTGGTGTTCAAGTCTGACGGCCACATCTTCAGCCTGTTTCTCTACAAGGACGGCGATCTGCAAATCTATTTCGGCGCCCAGGGCGTCAAGGTCACCACTGACGACATCAACAAGTGGAACAAGGAACATCGCCTGTCCCGTGCCTACCTGGATGATGACGGGGATCTGGCGCTGGAGGCGGACATGTTCGCCAACGGTGGCCTGAACGAGAAGATGGTCAAGGCCCTGGTCTCCATCTTCGTCAACACCTCGGTACCCGCCTTCATCGAATTCGCCAAGGAACACGACAAGAGCTAGTCGGCTGGTCGTTATCCAATAAAAAAGACCGGCACAATGCCGGTCTTTTTTTCAATGCCGTTCAGACCGCCTCACTGGCCGAGACGACCTCGGCCTGGGCCAGCCGCTTGAGCCACTGGCGCTGGCGCTGGGCCCGGGCCTGCTTGAGGTGAGCCTCAATGATCCTGGGCAAGGCCTCCTCCTGGCTCAGATCGCTGGCCGGCAGGATTTCCAGGCATTGCAGCAGATGCAGCCCCATGGGACTGTGCACCACGCCACTCACCTCACCGCTGGGCAGGGCGTAGAGGGTCCGCTCCAGTTCCGGATAGAGATCCCCCGGCTTGACCACGCCGATGAGTCCCTCATGCAGGGCGGTGGGGCATTCTGAGTGCTTCATGGCCAGGGCGCCAAAGCTCTCCGGACACGCCACTATCTGGGCCCGCAGCGCCTGGATCTTGGGCATCACCTCGGCCTTGCTGCAGCCGGGCTGAGCATCATCCAGCACCAGCAAGAGGTGACGCACCTTGCGCCGCTCCGGCTGGGCAAAGCGCTGGGGATGCTGCTGGTAGTACGCCAGCGCCTGCTCCGGGCTCAGGGGCGAGACCTCGTCGGCCACCTGCTCCAACACTCGCTCCACCAGCAGCTCCCGGGTCAGGGCCAGGCGCAGGGAGGCCTCATCCAGTCCCACCTGCTGCATGGCCTGCTGCCAGGCCTGGGTGTCCTGATACTGCTGGCGCACGCTGTCCAGGGCACAGACCAGGTCCACCTCCGGCAGATCCATTCCCTGGCCACGGGCATAGGCCAGCACCCGCTCCTCCAGGGCCCACTGCCGCTCCAGGCGGGGTGTCAAGCTGGCCAATTGGGTTTCGTCCAGAGCCCAACTGGGTTCGCCAAATTCCGCCAGTGCCAATTTCAGGCGGGAATAGGCCTGCCAGCTCATGCCACCACCTCGAAGGGATCCAGCAGGGCACTCTCCGGCACCAGCAGCAGCCGGTCGTGAAACAGCACCTCGTAGGAGAGCGGCGTCAGCTCACGACGCACCGCCATCACCCGCCCCTCACTGCCGCTGGCCACCAGCACCTTGCCATTGCTCATCAGGGTCTTGCCGCTGAGCACAGGCTCGCCAAACTCGAAGCGACTCTCCACCCAGGGTTCCTCGCCCCCGATCAGCTCCTGCTCCCGACAGCCGACTGTGATCCCCGCCTCGACGAAGAACACCTGATAGATGATCTGATCCTGCAGCATGACGCCGATATCCCGCACACACCCCAGGCTGCCCCGGCGGATCAGCAGATCGCCGCGGCTACGGCCGGGAAAGGTGCCGTCGTCGTGCACGGCGCGGACCACCCGCACCTCATCACCGTAATCGTACAGGGGTCTCATAGGCTTACCTCCGTCAAGGCGCTGAAGGGCACGAAGCTGGGGGCCAGCCGCTGGTAGACCTGCAGGGTGGAGTGGGTCTTGGCTTCCTGATGGTGGAAGTTGCGATAGCTCTCCTCCAGCAGGGTGCGGGCCAGAAGGTGGCGATCCGACTCGCAGTGACACTGCAGGGCATCGCTGCGCCGCAGCTTCTGGTTGAACTGGTGCATGATGTGCAGGCGGTTGATGCGCACCTGCTCCGGGTCATAGCTCACGTTGAAGAAGTCGAGAAAATCTTCTGCCGACTCCAGCTCGTCCACGCCCGGCAGGCTGGTAAACCAATCCATGTTGACTCCTTATCGCCTTAGGCGCTCAGTTCCATCGACAGACCAAACAGCTGTCGATGCAGATGACGTAATTCGGTTTCCGTAGGGTTGCGCTTGCTGCCTTCGGCAAACTGGCGGATGGCCGCCAGCAGCAAGGGCGTCTGTTCGCCGGTGAGGGCCAGCCCCAGCTGGGCGAAGATGGTGCGCACCGCGTGCTGGCCGGAATGCTTGCCCAGCACCAGCGTGTGATGGCGCCCCAACCAGGCCGGGTCCACCCCCTGGTAGTTGCGGGCATCCTTGAGCAGGCCGTCCACGTGCAGGCCGGACTCATGGGTGAAGACCCACTCCCCCACCAGGGCCTTCTGCCCCGGGATGGCCCGTCCCGCCGCCCGAGCCACCAGTTGACACAGGGGGCTGAAGGCTTCACTGGCCACCCCGCAGTCGATCCCCTGGCACTGCCTGAGGGCCATCACCACCTCTTCAAGCGGCGCATTGCCGGCCCGCTCCCCCAACCCCAGCACAGTGGTGTTGATGTGGCTGGCGCCGGCGCGTACCGCCGCCAATGAGTTGGCGGTGGCCAGCCCCAGATCATCGTGGGCATGGATCTCCAGCTGCCCCGGCCATTGCTGGCGCAGGGCACTGAGCCGTTCGAAGGTGGTGAAGGGATCCAGGATCCCCAGGGTGTCGGCGTAACGCAGCCGCTCGGCGCCCCCCTGCTGGGCCACCCGGATCACCCCGGCCAACAGGCCAGGATCGGCGCGGGAGGCATCCTCGCAACCGATGCAGACCCGCAGCCCGGCCAGCCGGGCCTGCGCCAGCCGGCTGGCCAGCTCCGCCAGCAAGGCCTCGGCGCTCACCCCCAGCTTGTGATGGAGCATCTGGGCCGACACCGGCACAGAGATGTCCACCCACTCCACCCCCAGCCCGGCGGCGAGGCGAACCTCCTCCCGGCTCAGGCGGCACCAGACCATCAGCTGGGCACGGCTCACCACCCGGCGCAAGGCGGCGATGCGATCGCACTCCTCCTCGCCCATGGCGGGAATGCCCACCTCCAGCTCGGGTACGCCGGCCGCCTCCAGCGCCAGGGCGATGGCCAGCTTCTCGTCCCGGGAAAATGCCACCCCGGCACTTTGTTCCCCATCTCGCAATGTGGTGTCGTTGATCACGACCTTGCTCGCTTGGACCATGGCTGCGTACCTCCTGGCCAGATCCCAGCAAGAGGCATTCCAGAAATAAAACTTTTATTATTCAGGAAGATAAAACAAGCGTGTCGCAAAGCCACCGCGCTTTGCTGGGCTTTTGTGGCAGTTGCGACACAGACAGGGAACGAGCCAGGGCAGCCCTGGGCCACACCGGCAACGCACCGTGGCCAAGGATCAACCGCCCAGGGGATGGGGACACGACAGTCCGGGGCTTGCCCCCGGCCGCGACCCGGCTAGAATGGCCGGACACCTCAAGGAAACTGTGCCATGGATCAAACTTTGTTCGGCAGCCTCGCCGTCAGCTTCTCCGTCACCGGCCCCATCTGCCTGGTGTTATTGCTCGGCGTGCTGCTGCGGCGCTGGCACCTCATCAACGATGGCTTTTTGGAGGGTGCCAGCAAGCTGCTGTTCCAGGTAGCCCTGCCCACCTTGCTGTTTATTAGCATCCTGAAGACGGATTACGAGCAGATGGCCAGCCCCGCCGTGATCCTCTACGGCCTCACCGCCACCCTGGTGTTCTTCCTGCTGCTGGAGTGGCTGGCCGGCCTGACCATAGTCGAGCGGGCCAAGCGCGGCATCTTCGTGCAGGGGGCCTACCGGGCCAACATGGGGATCCTGGGGCTGGCCTATGTCAGCAACGCCTACGGTGCCCAGGGGCTGGCCTCGGCGGCCCTCTACGTGGGGGTGGTAACCATCCTCTACAACATACTGGCGGTGATCACCCTGACCCGCAGCCTGCAGCCCAATGGCCAGCCGGGCTTTCGCCCCATTCTCAAGGGCATCGCCACCAATCCGCTCATCATCGCCATCGTGCTGGCCCTGCCCTTCTCCCTGGCCGGCATCAAGCTGCCGGGTTTGTTGTTGCAGACTGGCAGCTACTTTGCCGATATGACCCTGCCCCTGGCCCTGCTGTGTACCGGCGCCTCCTTGAACCTCAAGGCCCTGCGTTCGGCGGCGCGCCTGGCGCTGCACGCCGCCCAGATCCGGCTGGTATGGATCCCCGCTCTCATCACCCTGGGCGGCTGGGCCCTGGGCTTTCGCCCGCAGGAAGTGGGCATGCTGTTTCTGATCAGCGCCCCGCCCACCGCCGCCGCCAGCTACATGATGGTGCGGGCCATGGGCGGCGACAGCGCCCTGGCGGCCAACATCATAGCCCTGACCACGGTAGGGTCTCTCATCACCACCAGTATCGGGGTCACCCTGTTAAATTTGGCCGGGCTCATAGGTTGACGCCCTGCCGATAGACGGGCCCCTGGCCCCTGACGCACAATGCAGGGGTTCCGCCATTGCACGAGGCAAGAGATACCATGATTGTTCGCCGCCTGAGCCTGATCCATCAGCTGCTGTTGGCCAGCGGTCTGCTGCTGCTGGCCAGCCTGCTGCTGGCCCTGGCCCTGTGGCACTGGGCCCCCGCCTGGCTAGCCTTGGCGCCCTTGCCCCTGCTGCTCCTGCTGCCCTGGCAATGGCGCCAGACCCGGCAACTGCAGCTGGGCCTGCGGCAGATAGAACGGGCCCTCAAGCAACAGCAGCGGCGCCAGGATCATCAGGCCCCCGAGCCTCTGGCTCTGATGGCTCCCAATTGTGCCGAGCTGGTCCGCCTGCAAGCGGCCCTGCGCCATTGGAGCGAGGAGGAGAACAAGAGTCGCCAGGCCCTGCTGGAGCAGCTGCACCACGCCACCGAGAACGATCCCCTCACCGGCCTGCTCAACCGCAATGGCTTCGAGCGGCGAGCCGAGTATGAGTGGTTGCGGCAGCAGCGCCATGCCAGCGGGCTGAGCCTGCTGCTCATCAAGTTACGGAATCTGTCGGATATCAATAGCCAGTTTGGCCACGTGGCCGGGGATCGGCTGATCCAGCAACTGGGCTACTGCCTGCGCAGCACCCTGCGCAAGATCGATCACATCTGCCGGCTCGGCGGTGGTGAATTCTGCCTGCTGCTGCCGGATACCGGCCTGGAGCAGGCCGAGCGCACGGCCCAACGGCTGCTGCAACATCTGGCCCAGCAGGCCCCCGCCGCCGGTGACCGCCCGCTGGACATCAGCGTGGGGGTGGTGGAGCTGGAAGCAGGCGAGACCATCTCCGCCCTGCAGGGACGCGCCGATGTGGCGCTGCAACCCGCCGACCAACGTCTGGGGCGTAGCAACCAAACCGTGCAACTGGGCTGACACCCCCGCGCTTAGCTCAGCCAGACCGATTTGAAGTCAAACCAGCCCTGGCTGTTGAGGCGCAGGCCGTGGGTGCCCACCGGACGATTGAGCCGCAGCCAGGAGTGAAACAGAGGTTGCAACCAGCCCCCGTCGATCAGCTCCGCCAGACAGGCCTCCGCCGGGCTCTCCCCCCGCCGCCACTGATACAGCCACTGGGGCAAGCCAGGGGCACCGGCCGCCAGCACCCGCCGCAGCAGGGGCACGGACAGCAGCCAGGTCATCAGGCTGGACTCCGGCGGGGCCCCCAGATTCACCGAGCCCAACCACAGATCCGCCTTGACCCGCCCCTGATACCAGTCCGCATGACTCACCACCCGGGTTTCCAGGCTGATGCCCTGCTCGGCCAGCAGGCTCTGCATGGCCTGGGCGATGAGCCGGTATTCCGGTTGCTCGGCATAATGGCACAGGGTCAAGTGGCTGCCCGGTGGCAACGCGTCCCGCACAGGTGCCTCCGCCACCTGATACCAGTGGCTGAGCAGGCTGGTGGCCGGGCTCCAGTAGCGCGCCGTCTCCGCCGGCACCCGGGCCAGGATCTGGCTGGCACTGCAGCAACCCAATAGTCCATGGCGCTGGGCGAGCGAGTGGGCCAAGGGGGAGTCGGGATCCCACAGCAGGAAGTAGCCCCCCTGCTCCAGCTCGCGAATGCCCTGGGCAGCGGCGGCGCCCGGCGAGGAACTCATGCCCAGCTCCACCGTCAAACTGCAGCTGGGCAAGGCGGCAGCCAGCTGCTGGCTATCGAGCTCCGGCAACTGCCAGATCTCCACCTCATCCAGCAGGGCCCGCAGACCAAAGTAGTCGTCGAAGGCACTCAGCCGCAGGCAACGCTCATCCTGTCGACTCACCCGGTAAGGCCCGGTACCCACCGGCAGTTGACCGGGTCTGGGCTCCACCCCCTCCTTGGGCAGTATCAGGGCGCTGTGATGGGCCAGCAGCCAGGGCAGCCGATGGTCCACCTCCGCCAGCTCCAGGGTCAATCGATGGGGACTGGCCCAGCTGACCGCCTGCAGATGGGAGAACAGCGGCAGCTGGCGCAGGGCCGACAGGCTGGCCAGCAGATCTGCCCCCGCCAGCAGACGGCCGTTGTGCCAGCGTACCGCCGGCCGCAGATGAAAGACCCAATGCCGCCCATCCTCGCTGTGCCAGTGGTGCGCCAGGTCCGGCTCCAGTTCCCCATTTTCCTCATTTATGCGGGTCAGGCCGTTGAAGATCTGCCGCAGCAGATGGCTTTCGCTGCGCCGGCAGGGGCGCTGAGGATGCAGCAAACCCAGCCGACGGTAATAGGGAATGCGCAGCAGCTGGCGATCCTGGATCCGGTGCTGACCCAATTGGGAGCGCAGCAAGGCCACCAGCTGCTGACCGTCGGCGCCTAGCGCTGCAACGGCGCTATCCAGCTCGCCCTCTTCCAGCAGTGCCCCGGCACGCACCAGGCGCAGCTGGGCTTCGCTGGCCAGCAGCTGCAGGGTGGAGCGGCGTCCCCGACCCGCTGCGCCCTGCCAGCTGAGCCAACCCAATGCGCGCATCTGCTCCAGCAGGCCCCGCACATGGCGGCGGGTACAGCACAGCAGTTCAGCCAGGGCATCCAGGTGGGTTTGGGTGGGCTGCTGACCGAAGTGGGCCAGCAGCCGTAGGTAGTGATGTTGCAGACGTGACGACATAAGGGGAACTCTTTTTTGGTTAAGTTGACCATTTTTCATCTCCCCTATTTTAGCCAGACTGAGCAGCAGGGTAAGCCCCCAGGCCTACCGATGTGCAAATAAGGAGCAGATCATGAACCCGATCCGTTTGGCCCATTTTTACTGTCATTATCTGTTAGCCCTGCCCCGGCGAGGTCTGCTGGATCCCCAAACCGGCGAGCAGCAGCTGCAGGCCCTGATGCAGTGGCAGCTACCCTTGATGTCAGAGGCCCAGTACCGCCACCACCGCTAAGGAGTCACCATGCAACTGGAACATGCCGCCATCTGGTGCAGCGATTTGGAGGCCATGCGCGCCTTCTACTGTCGCTGGCTGGGCGCCCGCAGCAATGCCAAGTACCGCAACGCCAAGGGCTTTGAGTCCTATTTTTTGAGCTTTGATGGCGGCGCCCGCCTGGAGCTGATGCAATGGGCCGACGTCAGCACGGATCCCCCCAGCGCCGAACGCCAGCGCCTGGGACTGGCCCACCTGGCCTTCACCCTGGGCAGCCGGGCGGCGGTGGACAGCCTGACCGCCGAGCTGGTGGCCGCCGGCAGCGTCTGCGTCGGCCAACCCCGGCAGACCGGCGATGGCTACTATGAGAGCGTGATCCTGGACCCAGAGCACAACCGGCTGGAGCTGTGTGCCTGAGCCGCAGGCCCGGAGCTGACCACAAAAAAAAGGCGCCGTATGGCGCCTTTTTGCTGACTAACCCGCTAGCCGTAGGCCGGGGCAAACTCGCTCATCTGCGGCTTGTTCTGGGCCCAGTAGGGGGACAGGGAGCGCAACCGCTCAATGACGGGCGGCAGCTTCTCGATCACGTACTCTATCTCCTTCTCCCGGGTGTAGCGGGACAGGGAGAAGCGCACGCTGCCGTGGGCGGCGGTGTAGGGAATGCCCATGGCGCGCATCACGTGAGACGGTTCCAAGGAGCCCGAGGTACAGGCGCTGCCGCTGGAGGCGGCGATGCCCAACTGGTTGAGCATCAAGAGGATCGCCTCCCCTTCGATGTACTCGAAGGCGATGTTGAGGGTGTTGGGGGTGCGGTGCTCGGGATCGCCGGTGACCATGGAGCAGGGCACGGCGGCCAGCAGGGCCTCCTGCAGGCGATCCCGCAGCTCGGCGGTGTGCTTGACCATCATGGGCAGGTGCAGCTCCGCCAGCTCACAGGCCATGCCCAGGCCGACGATGCCGGCGGCATTCTCGGTGCCCGCCCGACGGCCACGCTCCTGGTGACCACCGCGCAGCAGCGGCCGGAAGCGGGTGCCACGGCGCACATAGAGGGCGCCAATCCCCTTGGGGCCGTGGATCTTGTGGCCGGAGAAGGAGAGCAAGTCGATGTCGCTCTTGGCCAGGTTGATGGCCAGCTTGCCCACCGCCTGCACCCCATCGGTGTGAAACAGTATGCCGCGGGCCCGGGCCATGGACGCCATCTTCAGCACCGGAAACTGGGTGCCGGTTTCGTTGTTGGCCCACATCACGGACACCAGCGCCACGTCATCGGTGAGCAGTGACTCGTAGTGCGCCAAATCCAGCTGGCCCTGACCGTTCACCGCCAGCCGGTGGATGGTAAAGCCCTTGCGCTCCAGGTGTTCGCACACCTCCAGGATGGCCGGGTGCTCCACCGCCGAGGTGATGATGGTCTTGCGCTCCGGCAATGCCTCCACCGCGGAAAGCAGGGCGGTGGAGTTGGCCTCGGTGGCGCAAGAGGTGAAGATGATCTCGCTGTCGTGCTCGGCCCCCAGCAGGGCCGCCACCTGCTGGCGGGCCCGGGCGATGGCCTTGGCCACCGGCGCGCCGAAACCGTGGATGGAAGACGGGTTGCCATAGTGCTCGGTCAGATACGGCATCATGGCATCCAGCACCATGGGGTCGAGCTTGGTGGTGGCGTTGTTGTCCAGATAAATGGTCTTCATGGGCTGCTCCTTGCTCTGTGCTTACGCCAGCTCGGCCTGAGCCGCGCTCACCACCTGCAGATATTCCCCGGTGGCTTCCATCAGCTTCTGCTGGATCCAGGCGAGCGTCATGTCGGTCATCATGCACCCCATGCAGCTGCCGGACAGCGCCACTTCCACCCGCTTGTCGGAGACGCTGATCAGGGTGACATCGCCGCCATCGGCCTGCAGGTGGGGACGCAGCCCCTCCAGCACCTTGGCCACCGCCTGCCAGCGTTCGTCCTTCTTGGCCAGGTCCACCATGGGGGCGATACTGCTGCGTTCCACCCCGTCACAGGAGATGCGCGCCTCGGCACAGGGGGTGGTGGCCAGCACCTTCTCCAGCACCTGCTCTATCTTCTCGTGGCAGGCGCTGCAGCCGCCGCCGGCCTTGGTGTAGTTGATGACCTCGGTCAGGCTGGTGAGGCCGTTTTCCTTCACCGCCTTGATGATCTTCACCTCATCCACGGCAAAGCACTTGCAGATCAGGGCCCCTTCCTCGTGATCGTCGCGCCACACCTCACCGCGGAAGTTGGCGATGGCGGCCTCCAGGGCCTCCTTGCCCATCACGGAGCAGTGCATCTTCTCCGGCGGCAGGCCGTCCAGGAAGTCGGCGATCTGCTGGTTGCTGATCTCACCGGCCTCCGCCAGGGTACGGCCGATGATCATCTCGGTCAGCGCCGAGGAGGAGGCGATGGCGCTGCCGCAGCCAAAGGTCTGGAAGCCGGCATCCTCGATCACCTCGCTGTCCGGGTTGACCTTGAGCATCAGGCGCAAGGCGTCACCGCAGCTGATGGAGCCCACATCGCCGATGGCATTGGCATCGGCCACCACCTTGGCATTGCGCGGGTTGAAGAAATGATCCTTTACCTTCTCTGAATAATTCCACATATGCCCTTCTCCCTTTCCCTGTTCTTAACTGGCCTGACGAACCGGCTCGCAGCGGGCGCTGGAGCACTGGCATCCGCCGGGCATCACCTGAATGGCCAGACCGGGTTCCCCCAGCCGCTCGCCCAGCTCGATCTGGCAGCCCTTGAGCAGGGGCCAGTGATGCCGGTCGGCCAGCACGGTCAGCCCGTCGAGCTGCACCATCACATCTTCCGGTTGCTGGACGGCACTCCAGCCCATGCGCACCTTGACACCCAGACAAGGGTCACCTTCGGCAATGAGCCGCAAGCCCGCACAGGGCTGGGACAGTTGCAGCTGGAGGGTCTTGAGCTGGGCCAGGGCTATGGGGTCGATCTGGATCATGGCGAGTCTCCTTCGTGATGACGATCACGAACCTGCAAAGGGGATGCCACTTAAAAAACACTGTTAAGACATGTGGTTAGGAAAAAAAATCGCAGAATTGGCGGACAAAGCCGGCGGCGATTGTCGGCTTTGTCGCACAGGTGACAGACTCAGCGCATGATGACCGACAGGCAGAGGCTGGTCTGCTGCACGAAGTGGGTGAAGCTGAAGAATTCCTCCCGCTGCAGGGCGCGGCCGCTGTCGGCGCGATCGGCGTAGATCATGCCCAGGCAGTGGTTGTCCAGCACTATGGGGGCGATGAAGAAACCGCCGGGCCCCAGCAGGGGCCGCAGCTGTATGGTCAGCTTGTCCTGCCACTTGGGATCCCGCTCCCCCTCCACCCAGATGGCCTCCCGGGTCTGGTAGACGTGATTGAACACCTGGGGCGGGCCGAACAGCGGCACCACGAAGCGGGCCTTGAGCTGATCCGGATGCTGGCTGGAGACGAAGCGCGGCAGCAGCTTCTGCTTGTCCTGGGTCAGCATCAGCACCACCACCCGATCCAGGCCGATACCCCGGTAGATACCTTCCATGGCGGTATGGATCAGCAGGTTGATGTCCGCCTTCTCGGCCGCCAGGAAGGTCAGCTCCCGCAGCACCTTCAGCTGCAGGCTCTCGTCCGGCTCGGGATAAGGCGCGAAGTATTCGCTCGCCCCCTGCCCTTGGGCGGCCTTGGTGTCCAGATAGGGGGTCAACGAGCTGGCGCCGTAGGAGATGGCCAGGCGCACCGTCTCCTCGGCACACTGCTTGAGCCGACGCTTCAAGGCCGGCAGATCCAGCTGCAGGCGCTTACTCACCTCCTGCAGCTGGCGGGGCAGCTGGGCCCCGGCAGCCTGGGGGTCTTGCAGGCTGGCGCTGAGCTCATCCGCCAGGCCGATGACCTGCATCTCGGGGGTGCGCTGCTGCGGGTCGCTCAAGGAGCGCACCAACACCTCGCCCATGTTCCAGGAGTGGGCCAGGCCGCAGCTGATCTCATCGAAGCTGGTGCCCAACTGTTCCCGGATGATCTGGCCTGCCTGGGCCTCGTCGCCAGCCCGCAGGCACTCGTCCACCCGCTCCGTCACCGGCCCCCCCATGCTCCAGAAGGCAATCTCCCCCAGGTGATGCAGCAGGGTAGCGATGTAGATCTCCTCACGGGTATCCTCGTCGTACTCTTCAAGCATCATGCGCGCCAGCATGCCAGCGTGAAATGAACGGGCCATCAGCCGCACTAGGCGTTCGTACACGGGCTTGCTGATGTCGCGGGATTTCAACATGCTGTCCAGCAGCTTGGCGGTGATGCAGATGTGCTTCAGGGCATTGAAGCCCAGGATCACCGCCGCCCGGCTGACGGTGGTGACGGGCTGACGCCCCCGGTTGTAGCTGACGCTGTTCACCACCCGCAGCAGGCGGGAGGTAAGTCCCTGATCGTGCAGCACCGACTGCCCCAACTGGGCCAGGGAGGCGGTGTCGTTCTTGCTCAGCTTCTCCAGCATGCGCACCGTGGCGCACAGCGCCGGCAGCTCCCGCACGCTGATCTGCTCTACCCAGGCCTCGGTTCCTCGTACTGCCATCCCTCACTCCTCCAGCAGCCCATCCCGGGCTCCGTGAGATCTATATGTAAGTTATGACAGGGATGCAAAAAAAACACCCGAAAATCAGAAGGCTGACGCAATTGGTGCCAATTTGTCCTACTGGTCAGCCTCCGGTGTCGCCAGCAGTTGCCACCACAGTTGGCACAACTCCGGCTGTTGACGGTAGAAATCCTGACGAAATACCAGGTAATAGTCCCGCGCCAGCAAGGGTTGGCCAAAGCGACGGATCCGCTTGGCCGGATCCAGGCGGGCGAGCACCAGCTCTGTGCTGTAGCGGGGGCCGACAAACAGATCCAGGCGGCCACGCAGCAGCATCTCCAGGCTACGCTCCGGGGTGCGGGTCAGGGTGACCGACAGGCCACGCTGGGCCAGCAGTTCTCCCACCGCCGTGTCCTTTACCGCCCCCAGGCGAAATGGCGCCAGCTGTGCCCAGGAATCGGCATTGGCCGGCAGACTAAGATCGTGAGCGCCATACAGGTAGTAGCCCAGCCGCATCAGGTGCTGCGAAGAGAGCAGCTCACCCTGCTTATCCAGGGGATAGGCCCCAATGACGATGCGCTCCGGCGTATAGGAGAAGGGGAAGATACCATCCAGGGTACCCCGCTCCAGACTGACCAGCAGACGGGGGATGGGCTCGCGTACCAGCTGCAGCTCCACCCCCAGCTGGGTCGCACTGCGGCGGACCCGGCTCACCAGGCTGCCGGGAGGCTTGCCAGGCTGGCTGCCCTCCCCCAGCAGATAGGGCTCAAAGGGATGGTCGGCATAGCCCAGCCGAACCACAGGCCGCGCTTGGGCCCAGGCCTCGCCGCTGCCAAGCCAAAGCGCCAGCAGGCACAGCAGACTCAGCCACCCGTTTGTGTACCAAAACGCCCCCATATAGCCGCTCCTGCCAGGTTTTTCATGAGTGTAGACCCAGGATGGCCAGGCAAAAAAAAACCGGCCAACAGGCCGGAAAACGTGGAACAGGGACAAGGTTATTATCCGAGCAAAGAAACCGGCATTGCCGTACCGGTGGCCCCGCCGCAAGAGAGACAGGACCATGACGGTATTACAAGATTAAGACCAGAAACCAAACTCATATTAATCAATAATTTACACCTCGGTGCCTGCTGCCTTTTCCGACAAAACCCGGCATTTGGTGCGCTATGTGACAAGCCGCCGCCACACAAGCCGCCCGCTCCCCCTGGGCCTGGCCGCCTAAGGCGCCCCGAGCCACTATGCTTTACTCAGATGGGCCGAGCCAGGAGGCGGTGTGACAAGCCAGGCAACCGGTTTACGCTACGCCGTTCGCCTCGGTGTGGTGGCCAAATACCTGGGGCAGCTGGGCCTGGTCCTCGGCGTCCTCTGCCTGCTGCCCAGCCTGGTGGCGCTGCTGCTGACCGACTACGGCCACGCCCTGGCCTACCTGCCGATCCAGCTGTTGTTGTTGCTGGGCTGGCGTCTCACCCGCCAGCTGCCGGTGCCTGCCGAGGTGCAGGTCAACGAAGGCCTCATCATAGTGGCCCTCACCTTCTTGCTGACGCCGCTCTTGCTGTGTCTGCCCCTGATGCAGTCCGGACTCTCCTGGTCGGCCGCCCTGTTCGAGGCCATCTCCGCCATCACCACCACTGGACTCACCAGCCTGCCCGCAGACGCGGCGCGGCCAGCGGCCTTCTTGTTCAGCCGCGCCTGGATGCAGTGGTATGGCGGGCTGGGCATAGTGGTGTTGTCGCTGGCCTTGGTCATTGCGCCCGGAATACAGGCCAAGGGCTTGGCCGTGGCCGACATCGAGTCGGACAACCTGCCGGGCAACATCCGCGGTCATGCCCGCCGGATCCTGTTCATCTACCTGCTGCTGACCGGTGGCGCTGTGCTGCTCAACCTGCTGGCCGGGGTGAGCGCGTTTGACGGCCTGCTGTTTGGCCTGAGCGCCGTCTCCACCGGCGGTTTTGCCCCCACAGACGGCAGTCTGATGGGGCTGGCGTGGCCCGCTCAGTGGGCCATCAGCCTGGGCTGTCTGGCCGGTGCCATCCCCTTGGCGCTCTATGGCAACCAGGGTCATCAGGAGGCCAATCGACTACAACTGTTCTGCCTGCTGGCACTGATTGGCAGCCTGGCCCTGCTGTTGACCTACCGCCTGCATCAGGAGATGGGACTGAGCTGGCAACAGGCCGCCCATCATGGTCCCCTGCTGGCCCTCTCGGCCCAAACCACCGCCGGCTTCAGCAGCCTGGCCCCCGACGGCCTGTCCAACGGCAGCAAGGCGCTGCTGATCCTGGCCATGCTGATGGGCGGCGGCATGGCCTCCACCGCCGGTGGCATCAAGCTGCTGCGTCTGCTCATCGCCTGGCAGGCCCTACGGCATCACCTGATCCGCAGCGCCCTCTCCCGCCATGCGGTGCTGGAGCCGACCCTCGCCGGCCAGCGCCTGTCGGAGGAGGAGATACAGGCTGCCTTGCTGCTGATCCTGCTATTCGGCGCACTGGTGCTCTGCTCCTGGCTGCCCTTCCTCCTGCTGGGCTACCCGCCGCTGGATGCCCTGTTCGAGGTGGTCTCCGCCAGCGGCACCGTCGGGCTATCGGTCGGATTGAGCCAGACGGAATTGCCTGGCCTGCTGCGCGGCATACTGGCGCTGGACATGCTGATGGGACGGCTGGAGATCCTGGCCTGGTTGGTGCTGCTCTACCCCGGCAGCTGGTTCGGCCGGCGCAAGGAGGTCACATGAGAATCGTCTTTGTCGGTGCCAATGCCGTCAGCCTGGCCACCGCCCGCATGCTCATTCATCAGGGCCATGAGGTGGTGTTGATCGAACAGGACAAGGAGCGGCTGGCGGAGATTGGCGATGAGCTGGACTGCGGGCTGTTGCATGGGGATGGCACCCGACCGGAGATCCTCAAGGAGGCCGATCCGGCTAACTCGGATCTGCTGCTTTGTCTGACCAACAACGACCAGCGCAATCTCATCGCCAGCCTGGTGGGCCGCTCCCAGGGCTTTGCCCGGGTGATCACCCGCATCGAGTCCGAAGAGTTCGAGGCCATCTGCCACGAACTGGGCCTCAAGGAGACCATACTGCCCTCCCGCACCATAGCCCGCCACCTGGCGGATCTGGTGGCCGGCGCCCCGGATGTCGAGCTGGCCTCGGCCTTGAAGGGCGAGGCGCGGCTGTTCAGCTGCATCCTGACGGAGGAAGCGGTAGACCAGGTGGCGGCACTGGCGTTACCGGAGGAGGCGCGCGTCATCTGCCTGTATCGTCGAAATGAATTCATGCACACTCACGCCGACAGCCGCCTGTATCCGGGGGATGAGCTGGTGATCCTGACCCACAGCCGCCATCTGCCTGCCCTGGAGGCCCGCTGGCCCCCCAAGGGCCTGCCACCGGAGTAACAAAAAATGAGCGCCCCGACGGGGCGGGGCGCTCTGGCAGATAGCATCAGACGCTGGCGGCGGCGTAGCTGTGGCAACCCTTGGGACAGACCCGGGAGCAGGCTTCGCAGCCGATGCAGTCATCGGCATTGGCCACCGTCATCACCATCATGACGTCGTCCATTTCATCGTCTTCGTCCTCGATGAGATCCGCCCGGTCCACCAGGCTGAAGACATCACGAGAACAAACCTTGTAGCAACGGCCACAACCGATGCAGCTTTCGGGATCCACCGCGGTGACGAACTTGGGGGTCCAGCTACTGCCGCCACGGGTCAGCCCGGTGATCAGGGTGCCACTCATTTCTCTCTCCTTGGGTTTTGGTTAACAATCCGTTAGTCCCAGCCACCGTCCTCAAACTCAGCAAACCGGCTGGGATCCTTGCTGGCCCGTGCCTGATGCTGGCCCGTGGTGGGCCATTGGGCCTGCAGCTGGGCGATGAGATCCGGGATCCGGGTGCCCGGCTCCACCCGGATGGCACGAATGCCCCGGGCCAGCAGCTGGCGAAACACCGACTCCCCCACCGCCACGCAGTAGACGGCAAAGCAGCCGTCGAGCACCCGCATGCGGGTCTCCAGCTTGTCCAGATCATGGCCCTGGGCCACGTTGAAGCCCGCCACCTGCAACAGCTCGTAGCGATCCGGCGCCACGCCGTAGACCATGAGCCGCTCGCAGGAGCCAAAGTGCTGATCCACCGTCTTCTTGTCGCCGCTGGCAAAGGCCAGCCGCAGGCTGGGGGCGTCCTCATCGGTGAGGCGCAGATGGCGTGTCAGATGGTTCATCCGATCACCTCCGCCGCCAGGGCACGGCCGCGGATCTGCTCCACCGGCTGCTTGTAGGGGGAGTGATAGGCCGGTCTGTGATGACAGGCGGCCTGACCCAGGTTGCCCAGCTCGAACAGGGTGTCGCGCATGCCGGCATAGCCCTGGCGTACCCGGCGGAAGGCGCCGAACTCGTCAAACACCGGAAAGCCGATGCGCAGCAGCGGCAGCCCCAGGCGCTCGGCAATCACGGCACCGTGGGCATTGGTCAGCAGCAGATCCGCCCCCTGAGCCTGCAGGTTGTCCGCCAGATCCTCCAGATCCCCCACCAGCACCTGCTCCACCGGCAGGCTGGCCAGCATGGGCTGGTTGACCGGGGCCACCACGCAGCTGGGCGCCAGCCCCACCATCTGGGCAAAGCCCAGCCAGGCCCCCAGCAGATCCGCCTCGGCCGCCAGGCCAAAGCGCCGGCCATTGACCCAGGTGTGGGTGTCTATCATGGCGTCCAGCAGCTGACCGCGCTGGCGCTCGATCCACTCCGGTACCAGGCGATCGGCCTGGCGGCGCAGCAGGTCGATGAAACAGTCCACCTGTTGCAGGTTCATCAGATGGGGGAAGTAGTGACAGGGCACACCGGTGCGGCTCTCCAGCAGCTGCCCCACCCGCTGCAAGGAGGGGCCCACCACCAGGGTCAGGGCACTCTGACCCATCTGCTTGAGCAGGGCGAGATCCGTACCGCCCTGGGAGACCGACAGGTAGTCGCTGCGCACCAGGTGGCCATCCAGGGAGCGAGAGAGATCCGGCAGCAGCACGGGTTGCAGGCCGAAGGCCTCCACATAGCTGCGGATGAGCTCCACGTCCCCCGGGCTCAGCATGTGGCTCAGCAGCAGGTTGACCCGCTTCTTGCGCACGTTGCGCACCGGCTGCTGCGGGATGAGCTGCTCCACCAGCGCCTCCAGCAGGGCGCTGTAGCCGTTCTCCAGCGAGCCGTAGAAGTCCGGGGTGTTGACCGTGACTATCTCCACCTTGTCGTGCCGCGGGTAGTCGGCGCGAAACAGCTTGAGGGCCCGCCGCAGATCGCAGCCCTGGGCCTCGGCCACCCCTGAGCTCAGCAGCACGATGAGCTTGGGCTGGTTCTTCTGGCACAGGGTGTCCAGCGCCTGGACTATGTTGTCATCCGAGCCCATGACGGTGGTGATGGGATCCATGGCGGTGGACTGCAGCGGGATCGGCTCGTGAAAGTGCTGAATGAAGAAGATCTTGGCGAAGGCACTGCAGCCCTGCGCCCCATGAATCAGGGGAATGGTGCGATCCAGCCCCAGGGCCGCCAGTATGGCCCCCAGGGCCTGGCCGGACTTGATGGGTTGGGTGGCGACCGGTTTGCCGGTCTTGATGATGGTAGCCATGAGTGTTGCCTCCCTTATTGCCACGGGGCCCGTTGCTTGACCTGAGACCAGATGGGGCTCTCCAGGGTCAGGCAGATCTGGCGGGCCAACTCCACCATGCCGTTGTAGCCGGCGAAGGCGTGTTCCCGCTCCTGATTGATGTCGAGAAACGGCAACTTGGCCTTGTAGGCGGTGAACATGTTGCGCCCGCCGGCGATCATCAGATCCGCCTTGTACTGGTAGGCCACGTCCAGCAGGGTGCGGGGGTTGCCCTCATCCAGCATCAGGGCATCCTCTCCCATCAGGGCGCGGATGCGGGCCTTGTCTTCCTCGGTGGACTTGCGGGTGCCGGTGGCCACCACCGTCATGCCCAGATCCTGCAAGGCGGAGACCACGGACCAGGACTTGACCCCGCCGGTGTACAGCAGCACCCGCTTGCCCGCCAGGCGCGGCCGCAGCTTGGCCAGCTGGGCCTCGGCGGCCGCCTCCTCGCGCTGGATCAGGGCCTCGGTGCGGGCCTGCAGATCCGGGTCATGCAGCATGGAGGCGATGGTGCGCAACGAGGTGGAGACATCGCGAATGCCATAGAAGCTGCCCTCGAACCAGGGGGTGTCGTAGTTCTCCTCCAGCTTGCGCGCCACGTTGATCAGGGCCCGGGAGCAGACCAACATATTCAGCTCGCTGCGATGCAGTGTCTGGATCTCGGCAAAGCGCGCATCGCCGGACAGGGTGCAAAGCACCCGCACACCCAGCTCGTCCAGCAGGGGCTGCACATTCCAGAACTCCCCGGCGATGTTGAACTCACCGATGAGGCCGATGCTGTGACCCCGCTCGGCCGGAATGGCCGCATCGGCCGGCCAGGGTGCCGGCTCGGCGGTGCCCACCACCTTGTTGACCATCACCTCGCCGGCCAGCCGGTTGCCCAGGTTCTTGCTGCCGAAGAAGCCGGCGGCGTCCACGGCGATCACCGGCACCCCCACCTTGGCCTGGGCGGCACGGCACACCGCCTCGATGTCGTCCCCTTCCATGGCCGGCACACAGGTGTTGTAGATAAAGACGGCGGCGGGCTGGTGGCGTTCGACGATATGCTTGATGCCGTGATACAGGCGGCGCTCACCGCGGCCCATGATCACATCCTGTTCGCTGAGATCCGTGGTGAAACCCAGCCGGTAGAGGGTCGGTCCCGAGCTGTGGCTGCCGCGGTTATCCCAGGAGCTGCCGGTACAACCAATGGGGCCATGCACCAGGTGGGCCACGTCGGCCACCGGCAACAGGGTGATCTGGGCGCCATCGAAGGCACAACCGCCGGCGGTGGCACCGGGCTTGGGGGCGCTGCAACCGGATTTCGACTTGCCATTGTGGCCGCAGGCCGGTTCATCCAGCAGGGCGGCAATTTCGTTTCCCTTCATCTCGACTCCTTAAGGCTGTTGTCGAACTCATGGATGGATGTGCAAGGGGCAAGCCAGTTGCAAGACATTGAAAAGAGTGGGTTTTTAGATGTAGTTTTTGCGACAAAGCACACAGGCGACAGTGAGTGTCCGGTTTCACCCGGACCGGTCGGCCCACCTCCGACCGGCCCGAATGAAAATCCCCCGACCCCGCTCGCCTAAGCGGGACCGGCGTGGGGATGCTTACAGGCCGTCATCCTCGGCATAGCGCACGCTCAGGTCCGACTTGCGGCCCAGCACCTTGGCCAGCCAAGGCGGCAGGGTGCCGGACATCAGCACATTGAGCTGACTGAGCTGGCTTTGGATGTCGCGATCCTGCTTGACCTTGATGGGGTGAATGCCATGACGGATCACCCGGGCGGCCGCCGGGCCGCCGATGGCTTCGCAGAACAGCAGATGACAGCCATCCAGCAAGCTGGCACGGGCCTCGTTGGCTTCCATGCTCTCTTGCTGTTGATAGCGGCGAATGTCCACCAGCGTCTGGCTCTGGCCATCCAGCTGATAGATGAAAAACAGGGTACAGTTGCCGAAGTGGCCGTTGACGCTCAGGCCATCGCTGGAGGCAAAGGCGGCGCGCAGGCTGCCGGGGGCCGCCGGTTGCGGCTTGGGATCCAGGTGTGCGGGCAGCGCGCCTTGCAGGATCTGCAACAGGGTCTGCCAGCGTTCCGCCGACAGGCTCGCCAGCTCCGCCGGCAGCTTGCGTTGCAACACCGCCAGGCTCAGCTTGGCCAGCTGGGCACTGGTCAAGGGGCCATCCAGCACGTCGGCCAGCCAGTCAAACAGGCTGGTTTGCGGCAGCTCCGGCACCTCTTGTGCCAGGGCAATCAGTCGCCAGTAAACCTGGCTTTCCAGATGTGGGTGCATGGGCGCTCTCTCCTGTATGGGCCGCCGAGGCAGCACGGTATTGGGGCTGGCCCACCCTCGCGGGCCAACGCCGCCTATTCGTCGGCCTTGCGCAGCCGCAGGGTGGCAGGCAGGCTGGGCTTCTTGTCCAGGGGATCCAGATAGAAGGCCTGGCCGTCTTCAAGCTCGATCCGGCCGCCCCACTGGTCGTCGCCGTCAAACTCGATCACTTGGACCCGTGCCTCGAGATCCCGCTTGGCGATGTAGCCCCACAGGCCACCGTCGTGCTCACGAAACATGATGTTGGGCATAGGCCCTCTCCTTGTACTGTCGTCACGTAACAAAAAACGGCCGGACGGTTTCCCGCCCGGCCCTTGGCCTGATTAACGAACCAGGTCGAAGCTATAGTCGGTCTTGCCCATTTCCATGGTGTCGACGTCCAGCTTCTCCAGTACCGCGTTCACCAGGGTGGTCAGCATGTACATGGCGCCTTCGTAGCCCCAGGTGGTCATGCGGTGCAGGTGGTGACGGTCGAAGATCGGGAAGCCCAGGCGAATGAGCGGCACTTCGAACGCCTTGCCCTTGGCCAGGGTGTCGCGCTGGATGAACTTGCCGTAGCTGTTACCGATCATGAAGTCCGGCTTGTTGGTGAACATCAGCGAACGGAAGTGCCACAGGTCGCAACCGATGTAGACTTCGGAGGCCTGGCCGTAGGGAGACGCCGCCAGCAGGGTCTTCATGGCCTTCTGCCACTTCTTGGAGCCGTTGTTGCACAGGATCACGGTCGGTTCACAGCCCAGTTCCAGCAGGAACTTGGTCAGGCCCATGACGAAGTCCGGGTCACCGTACAGGCCGAACTTCTTGCCGTGCAGCCAGGTGTGGGAGTCGGTGATCATGTCCACCAGACGACCGCGCTCCAGGGCCAGCTCGTCGGAGATGGGCTTGCCGGTCAGCTCGGAGACCTTCATCAGGAACTCGTCGGTCCATTCCAGGCCCATGGGGATGTTCAGCTCGGAAGCCGGTTGACCCCAGCTCTCCTTGACCATCTTCTTGGTCTTCACCAGTTGCCAGGGTTGCAGCAGCAGGGTGTCGATGGCGTTGGGCGCATCCTTCATCTCGGCCTGGGTGGTGCCGCCGCAGTACATGCGGTATTCACCGTCAGCCGGGGTGTCCAGCACTTCGGACGGGTCGGACAGCAGGGTGGCGGGCACGTCCATCTGGGTCATCATGCGCTTGAGCACACGGTAGTTGCCCAGGTAGGTTTCAAAACCGGTCACCAGGTTCAGCTTGCCGTTGCTACCCACCTGGTAGTTGGCGCTCTCGTCCTTGGTGAAGGTGTTGCAGAACCCTTCGAACATGTTGTCCCAACCGGTGACGTGGCTACCGATGAAGCTGGGGGTGTGGGCGTAGGGAACCGGCAGATCCTGCGGGATATGGCCGTCCTTCTTGGCGTTGTTGGTGAACGCTTGCAAGTCGTCGCCGATGACTTCCGCCATACAGGTGGTGGAGACCGCGATGATCTCGGGCTTGTAGAGCGCCAGGGCGTTCTCCAGGCCGTCGTTCATGTTGGCGTGGCCGCCGAATACGGCCGCGTCTTCGGTCATGGAGTCGGACACACAGGCCACCGGCTCCTTGAAATGACGGTTGAAATAGGTACGGAAGTAAGCAACACAACCTTGTGAACCGTGCACATAGGGCAGGGTCTTCTCAAAGCCCAGGGAGCACAGCACGGCACCCAGGGGTTGACAGGCCTTGGCCGGGTCAATGGTCAGCGCTTCCCGGGAGAAGTTCAGATCCTGGTACTCTTTGGTGGTGGTCCACTCAAAGACTTCCTTCACCTTGGCAGCATCATGGGCTTCTTCGAACTGGTTCTTGTCGGCCCACAGGGTCTGGTATTCTTCCTGCTCGAACAGGGGAAAACCGGGTTTGATGTTTTCAATAGTTTGACTCATAGCGTTCTCCTTCCCGCGCCACTTATCCGTGGACTACGGCAAAAGCTATCGATTCCTTGAAGCCGCTCAGGCGCTCTTCTTCCAAGGCGCGGTCAACTGGGACCAGCAGGGATTGTTCAGGGTCATGTCCATGTCACGGGCGAAGATGGCGAAGCCGTCGTAGCCGTGGTACGGGCCTGAGTAGTCCCAGGAGTGCATCTGACGGAAGGGGATGCCCATCTTCTGGAAGATGTACTTCTCCTTGACGCCGGAGCCGATGAGATCGGGCTTGACCGCCTTGACGAACTCTTCGAACTCGTAACCGGTCACGTCATCGAACAGCAAGGTGGTGTCGCTGACTTCCGGCAGGGTACGGTCGTAGTCGTCGTTGTGGGCGAATTCATAGCCGGTCCCGACGATTTCCATGCCCAGATCCTCGTAGGCACCGATGACGTGACGGGGACGCAGGCCGCCCACATACAGCATCACCTTCTTGCCTTCCAGGCGCGGCTTGTACTTGGCGATGACCGCAGCGGTCTGGGCTTCGTACTTGGCGATCACGGCTTCAGCCTTCTGCTGGATAGACTCGTCGAACTGGGCAGCAATCTTGCGCAGAGACTCGGAGGTCTTGGTCGGGCCGAAGAAGTTGTATTCCATCCAAGGTATGCCGTACTTCTCTTCCATGTGACGGGAGATGTAGTTCATGGAGCGGTAGCAGTGCACCAGGTTCAGCTTCACCTTGGGGGTGTTTTCCATCTCGGCCAGGGTGCCGTCACCGGACCACTGAGCCACCACGCGCAGCCCCATCTCTTCGAGCAGGATGCGAGAGGTCCAGGCGTCACCACCGATGTTGTAGTCACCAATGATGGCCACGTCGTAGGGAGTGGACTCGAAGGCCTGTTCGTCACGGTTCGGCAGGATCCAGTCACGCACCACGTCGTTGGCGATGTGGTGACCCAGGGACTGGGACACGCCGCGGAAGCCTTCACAACGCACCGGAACCACCGGCTTGTTGGTGGACTTGGCCGCTTGCTTGGAGACGGCTTCGATGTCGTCACCGATCAGGCCCACCGGACATTCGGACTGCACCGTGATGCCCTTGGACAGGGGGAACAGCATCTCCATCTCTTCGACGATCTTCAGCAGCTTCTTGTCGCCACCGAATACGATGTCCTTCTCTTGGAAGTCGGAGGTGAAGTTCATGGTGCCGAAGCTGTCCACGCCGGTCACACCGGTGTAGTAGTTACGACGGCCGGCACGGGAGTAAGCGCCGCAGCCAACGGGACCGTGGGACAGGTGGATCATGTCCTTGATGGGACCGAACACCACGCCCTTGGAACCGGCGTAGGCACAACCACGGATGGTCATGACGCCCGGCAGGGACTTACGGTTGGAGATGATGCACTTGCTGGCCTTCTCCAGGGTCGGGTCGTTCACCGTGAGGTGCTTCTTACGATCCTTTTTGGCCTTCTCCGGGTAGACCTCCAGCACCTCTTGAATGAGGGCCAGGTTCTGTTCGCGCGTTCTGTCAGTCATAGCGAATTCCTTGCAACGATTGCAGTTGATGCAATGAGCCAACACCTGGCCGGCGCGAAGCCGGCCGGTGCGTCCTTATTGGGCCATGGCCTCTTCGGCGGCAGTCTTGCCGACGATGGACTCGTCTTCGGCATCCATGATGCCGAATTCCATCAGCAGGGCTTCGAGTTCGTCCATGGTGACGGGGGTCGGCACAACCAGCAGCTTGTTGTCCACCACCTTGCGGGCCAGGGCGCGGTACTCGTCGGCCTGTTGGCAGGTGGGGTCGTATTCGATAACGGTCATACGACGGATTTCGGCGCGTTGTACTATGTTGTCGCGGGGTACGAAGTGGATCATCTGGGTGCCCAGCTTCTCGGCCAGCGCGATGATCAGCTCGTCTTCGCGGTCGGTCTTACGGGAGTTACAGATCAGGCCACCCAGGCGGACGGAGCCGGACTTGGCGTACTTCACGATCCCCTTGGAGATGTTGTTGGCGGCGTACATGGCCATCATCTCGCCGGAGCAAACGATGTAGATTTCCTGAGCCTTGTTTTCGCGGATGGGCATGGCGAAACCGCCACACACTACGTCACCCAGTACGTCATAGAACACGAAGTCCAGATCGTCGGCGTAGGCGCCTTCTTCTTCCAGGAAGTTGATGGCGGTGATAACACCACGACCGGCACAACCTACTCCTGGCTCCGGACCACCAGACTCGGCACAGCGCACGCCGCCGTAACCGATCTGCAGCACGTCTTCGAGTTCCAGATCTTCCACGGAGCCGACTTCAGCGGCCATTTCCATGATGGTGTTCTGGGCCTTTGCGTGCAGGATCAGACGGGTAGAGTCGGCCTTGGGGTCACAGCCGATGATCATTACCTTCTTACCCATTTCAGCCAGGGCAGACACCAGGTTTTGGGTGGTGGTAGACTTACCGATACCGCCCTTACCGTAGATAGCACATTGACGAATAGCCATGTCGTTTCTCCTTAAATGACAGTTGACGCCTTTACTACTGCACGTGACGTACCAGTGTGCCAACTAAAGGCAAACATCTGTTAATTAAGGATTTTCTAGTGGCATCGCATTTTGTCGACCTCGGCAAACGACACAAAGCCAAACCAATTGTGCGGATCAGTACACAAGTTTTGCGACCTATGTCGCATGGTTTGACCCCAGGCCAATGCCCCGGATGCTAATCGAGATCAAGTTCTCACTATTTTGTGGGGACTAGACTGGGCGCCGAACCGTTAGGCCCACCCGCTGAAGGAGTCGTCATGCTCCCCCTCGTATCCCTGCATAGCCTGCCCCATCTGTTGATGGCGGCCCTCATTACCTTTGCCGTCGTGGTGCTCGGCACCATACTCACCCTGCAGACCACGGATCTGGTGCCCCGCTACAAGCACCGTCACCTCATCTGGGTCAGCAGCAAGCTGGGCCTGCTGTTGGCCTTGCTGGTGAGCTGCCTGGTGCTGCAAGCCAGCTGATAGGCCCTCATGGTGGGTCTGGTGTCAGCGTCTATGCTTGTGATGACCGGACACAAGAAGGGCCGCCGCCTGCGGCCCGTCGGCAAGGAGCCACCATGTCGCTGCAATCCCTCCGCCTCGGCACCAAGCTCGCCGCCCTGCAACTGACGGTGATCGGCCTGTGTCTGCTGATGGCCTGCATGTTGCTGGGTCATCGCATCAGCCAGGCCCTCAAGTCCCGTAGCCTGGCGGATCTGCAACAGCAGACCCAACTGGTGGCCACCACGGTGGACTTCTACCGGCTCAGCCTGGAGCAGCAAGCCCGACAACTGGGCCAGCAGTTTGCCCGCCAGCTCGGGGACGAGCTGCGCCTGGATGAGCAACAACATCTGTCCGCTGGCGAGCTGAGCCTGCCGGCCCTGTATGCCGGCAGCCGGCTGCTCAACGGCGATACCCGCCTGGTGGATGAGTTCAGCCAGCAACACGCCGACAATGGCGTCGTGGCCACCCTGTTCGTGCGCCAGGGGAACGACTTTGCCCGTATCAGTACCTCGTTGCGGGATCAACAGGGTCAACGGGTGGTGGGCAGCTGGCTGGGGGACAAACACCCGGCCCACGCGGCCCTGCTGGCGGGCCAGCCCTACCTTGGCCGGGCCCGGCTGTTTGGACGGGATTACGTCAACAGCTATCAGCCGGTGCTGGACGACAGCGGCGCTGTGATCGCCGTGTTGTTTGTCGGACTGGACTTCAGCCAGGGGCTGAGTCTGTTGCAGGAGAAGATCCGCCAGATCAAGGTAGGCGACACAGGTTACGTCTATGTGCTGGATGCCAGCGAGGGCCCGCAGGCCGGTACCCTGGTGATACACCCGAGCCTGGCAGGCAAGAACATCGCGGCCAGTCAGGACGCCAGCGGCCACTACTTCATCCGCCAGATGTTGCAGACCGGCGATGGCATCATCCAATACCCCTGGCAGAACCAGGCACTGGGCGAAACCCGGCCCCGGGACAAGGTCGCCGTCTACCAGCGCTACCCCCAGTGGCAATGGATCATCGCCGCTGGCAGCTATGAAGATGAGATCACGCGGGAGAGTCAGGCCATCATACGGCTGCTCTATTGGGGGATCCCTGTGCTGGTGGCCCTGGTGTTTGGTCTGATGCAGTGGGTCAGCCGCCGCTGGATCAGCCGCCCGCTGAACGAGGCCCTGGCTGGCACCCGGCAATTGGCCGCCGGTAATCTGGGAGTACAGTTTTTCCCCCGCAGCGGTGACGAGATAGGTCAGCTGGTGGAGGCGTTGGGACAGATGCGCCAAAGCCTGTTCCAAACCCTGCAGCAGGTGCAGCAAAGTAGCCTGAGCCTGCAGAGCCAGGCTGAGCAGCTCAGCGCCACCGCCCAATCCCTGGCTCAGGGAGTGAGCGAGCAGGCCGCCGCCGTGGAAGAGACCTCGGCCGCGGCGGAACAGATGAATGCCACCATAGATCGCAATCGCCAGCAGGCCGAGGAGACCGCCCGTCTGGCCAAGCAGGTCAACCTACAGGCCCGCCAGAGCGGTCAGCAGGTACAGCAAACGGTCACTGACATGGGGCTCATCGCCCGCAAGGTGCAGATAGTGGACGACATCGCCTACCAGACCAATTTGCTGGCGTTGAACGCCGCCATCGAGGCGGCCCGGGCCGGCAACCAGGGGCGTGGTTTTGCCGTGGTAGCGGGCGAGGTGCGTCAGCTGGCCGAACGCAGTCAGACGGCCGCCCAGGAGATAAGCGGCCTGACCCAGGGCAGTGCCCAGCAGGCCCAAGGGGCCGGCCAGGCTCTGGCGCAGATGCTGCCGCTCATCGAGCAAACCGACCAACAGCTGCAGCAGATCCTGGCTGCCAGCCAGGAACAGGCCGAGGGCACCCAACAGATCGAAGCCGCCATGAGCCAGCTCAGCCTCACCGCCCAGCAGGGGGCCGCCGCCAGCGAACAGCTGGCGGCCACCGCCACTCAGATGAGCGAGCAGGCTCAGCAACTGATGGCCCAGGTGGCCTACTTTCGTTTGCGCGACGAGTCCGACAGGGACACCCAAGACGCCGCCACCGAGTGCACGCCTCAGCTGCGCTCTCAGTACGGAACCGCCTGATCTGTCAACCAATAGGAAAAAGAAAGGGGCGCCATTGGCGCCCCTTTGAGATGAGGTTGACGTCTTGGTCAACCGGCCACTGCCCCCATTAGGGGAAGTCATGAATGCTGACAGGTTCACTGACCCCACGCTGGAACACGTTCACCTTGCCGCACTTGGCAAAGTGGTTACCGCTGCTGTAGGGGGTACCGGACTGGCTGACATTGGCCTCCCAACCGGCACCGTTCTTGATGTAGGTCTTGAACTCAAACCAGACCCCGTCCACCGCCTTGGAGCAATCCATCTGCACATCCAGCATCCAGTAATGCTGGCCATAGGTGTTCAGCGTCTCGACACCATAGCCATCAACGGCCACCGTCTTGGCAGTACCCCAGCTGGAGGGCCAAACATCCGTGGTCCAATCCATGGCCGTGCCTTCGGCGGCGGTGCTCTGGGAAGACTCAGTACCGTACCAGTCCAGGTAGGTATCGTTGGCCTTCCAGGGTGCCGTGGTGGCATTGCGCAGGTTGTTGTGGGTGATGGGAATGGCACAGCTGTAGTTGCTGGAGGTACAGGTCAGCCCCAGGTTGTTGGCCGCGTAGGTATGATCGATACCACCGCGCACGAACATGTCTTCCCCGGAGGCGGTCTGACCGTAGATCAGCACCACGGTACGCTGATAATCGCTGGTGGTGTCGTCTTCGTCCGCCGCCTTGGTCCAGATGGCCCAATCGGTACCGGATTGGGCGAGAACCCAGTTGCTACCGCTGGGTGACCAGCTGGTGCTGCCCATCTTCATGGCGACCTTGCCGTCGATGTAGGCGGCATACAGGCCTTGGGTAGCGGTGTCGATGGTGACCACAGAGTTGGAGTTCAAACCCTGAGCCTTACGCAGCGCCATCAGGCTCTTGATCTGAGTGCCCAGGCCCCAGTTGAAGTAGTGGGTATAGTAGACGGAGGGCACACCCGGGTGGGTCATGATATAGGCATAAGCCTGCATCACCTTGTCACAGGGCACGGGCCAGTGATTCTGACCAGAACCACAGGCGCCACTGGGGCCGGTATCGTGGTTGTCCACGAAGGTGACGGAGTGAGACGGCCACCAGCCAATGGCGCCCTGGGGCTTGCCACTGGAGTCCTTCAATATGGCGTAGTTATAGGTTTCCAACGCCCGGTTGAGCAGCCCCTTGGTGGTGAAGTCGAACACGGCGCTGGTGCCGCCGGTGGCGCTCACCCAATTCACCAGCAGCTGGCGGTGGGCATCCGGATAGTTGGCATCGGAACCACAGCCTTCGCCGTTATAGCACAGGGAAGTCCAGTACTCACCGACGCTGAAGTAGGGATTGGTGGCATTGTTGTAGATACCCACATAGCTGCCGCTATAGCCCTTGACGTAGTCGTAACGCCAGCCGTCAAAACCCACGCCCTTGAGGGTGGTGTTCATCCAGTCTTCAATACTGGTCTGCACAAAGCTCTGGCTATGGTCGATATCCCGCGCGGCAGAATAGCCACCACCTGAGTCGGCATTGCCTCGGGTTCCGGTACAGTTGGAGCCGGAGGCTCCCCAGGCTTCGTCATCGGAGGTGATGGCCTGCATGCTCCAGTTAGGGTTGGCAAAGCCACACCAGCTACCGGTACCGTTACGGTGGTTGATGACGATATCCGCTATCGCCTTGACCCCATTGTTGTGCAAAGCCGAGATCAGGGAGGCCAGTTCGGTCTCGGTACCGTACTTGGAGTTCAGATCATAGAGCTGCTCGGGCAGGTAGCCTTCGTTTGAGCCGGCCTGAGAGGGTGGCGGCAACCAGACCATGTCGAAGCCGGCTGCGGCTATCTCGTCGGCGTTGGCTTCCAACTGGCTGTACCAGTTGCCAGCTGAGGCAGAGGTCCATTGGAAACCCTGCAGCATGATGTCAGTATTGTTTTCCGGAACAGCGGCCTGGGCCTCAAAGGCCAGCGCCGCCACCACCGAAAGGGCTAGGCATTGCAGTTTCATGGTTGACATTCCTTCTGTCACTCGATCACTTGATGTTGTTTGCGTCGGTGTTGCTTGTTATATGCGCCGCTGGGGTCGAGCAGATAATCCATATCTGGATCTGCGCCCCGCACTGGGCAGTGCAGACCGCGGTCAGTGCCGCGCCGTGGCATTACACGACCGATGACGCAGTCGCTCAACGAAAAAAGTAAGGATCTGTGAGGAAGGTTGGTCTAGTGGCCTACATGTGTGAATGCCGCCACCCTTTGCTTACATTCTTTTACCAAGTCAATGTCGGGTCTGTCCCCTGCCCCCCCTTATACAATCAGCCCTGGGCAATCCCAGGGCTGATCCCATCAGAATTGGCCAACTGGCGTGACGTCACACCAGGCAAGCCGTCGAATTTAACCCGCCTTATACCACACGGCCCAATCGTTGCCTGATTGATATAGGGTCCAATTGCTGCCACTTGGCGACCAACTGGTACTACCCATCTTCATGGCCACCTTGCCGTCAATATAGGCGGCATAGAGCCCCTGCTTGGCGGTGTCTATGGTCACAGTGGAGTTGGAATTGAGCCCCTGGGCCTTGCGCAGGGCCATCAGCCCCTTGATCTGGCTCCCCAGATTCCAGTTGAAGTAGTGGGCATAGTAGACGGATGGTATTCCCGGGTGGGTCAGGACATAGGCGTAGGCCTGCATCACCTTGTCACAGGGCACGGGCCAGTAGTTCTGCCCGCTGCTGCAGCTCTCGCTGGGGCCGGTATCGTGGTTGTCCACGAAGGTTACAGAGTGAGACGGCCACCAGCCGATCGCGCCCTGGGGCTTGCCGTCGGAGTCCTTGAGCACAGAGTAGTCATAGGTTTCCAGTGCCCGGTTCAGCAGCCCCTTGGTAGTAAAGTCGAACACGGCACTGGTGCCGCCAGTGGCATCGATCCAGTTCATCAGCAGCTGACGGTGGGCATTGGGATAGCTGCCGTCCGAGCAGCTGTTGTTGTAGTAACACAGGGTGCTCCAGTATTCCCCCACGCTGAAGGAGGGGCTGGTGGCGTTGTTGTAGATGCCGACGTAGCTGCCGCTGTAGCCCTTGACGTAGTCGTAACGCCAGCCGTCAAAGCCCACCCCCTTGAGGGTGCTGTTCATCCAGTCTTCGATGCTGGTTTGCACGAAGCTCTGGCTGTGGTCGATATCCCGGGCGGCAGAATAGCCATCACCGGAGTCGGCATTACCGGCCGTGCCGCTGCAATCAGAGCCGGAGGCACTCCAGGCCTCGTCATCGGAGGTGATGGCCTGGGTGCTCCAGCTGGGGTTGGCGAAGCCACACCAGCTGCCGGTGCCGTTTCTGTGGTTGATCACCACATCCGCCAGCACCTCAATGCCCTTGTTATGCAAGGTGGTGATCAGGCTGGCCAGCTCGGTTTCGGTGCCGTAGTTGGAGTTGAGATCGTTGAGTTGCTCGGGCAGGTAGCCTTCGTCGGAACTGGCCTGGGTGGGTGGCGGCAACCAGATCATATCGAAACCGGCATCGGCTATCTCATCGGCATTGGCCGCCACCTGGGTATACCAGTTGCCGTAGGAGGCCGAAGTCCAATGGAACCCCTGCAGCAAAATATCGGTATTGTTTTCCGGGATATCGGCCTGGGCGTTAAACGCCGTGGCCATCAGCACACTTAGAGCCAAGCATTGCAGTTTCATGGTGGGACATTCCTTCTGTCACTCGATCACTTGATGTTGTTGGTGTCGTTATGATTGTCTGCATCGGGGCCGGGAGAATAACAGGCCATAGTCGATGGCTACGCCTGACAATCGCGGGCTTGAGCCCGCAACGTCATTGCATGGTTTGACGACCAAAACGACAACGCGGCAGAAGGGTAAATGAGAGGTGACGCAGGGCACCGATGACGGGGCGTGATTTAAAACACTCTTTATTTACAGTAACTTACAACTATTATCTTCAGTTAACCAAGCTAGTCCTTCCCTAATTCAGACCAATTTAGCCTCATTTGAAGACACCAGATCCCAATGCTCATCCCGCGTCTGGGAGGGCAGGCAGCCAAACAGCTGGCGGTAGTCACTAGCGAACTGACTGGGATGGTCAAATCCCCAGGCGGCAGCCACCTCGGTGACTAACCCCTCCCCCCGCAGCAGGGCGCGACGCACGGCATTGAGCCGCAGGGCGCGCAGGTAATGCAACGGGCTCTGTCCGGTCACCGCCTCGAAGCAGTATTGCAGGGTGCGCCGGCTAACATTGAGCTGCTGGCAAAGCTGGGCGATGCTGGCCTGCTGCGGATCCGCCAGCACCCGCGCCCGGGCGGCCGACACCAGCTGTAGACGGCGCCCATGGCTGCGGGCCGCCAAGGGCTCCAGCTGCGCGTTGTCCAGCAGATCCAGCACAAAGCTCAGCACGGCGCCATCCGGCGGCGCGCTGTCCGCTGCCGGATCCAGGCAGCGGGCCAGCAGTTGGCAACAGCGCTGATAGGCCTGGGGACTGGCCTGCCACAGGGGCTCCTGCCCCAGCAGCGCCCAGTCAATCTGGCAGCCCAGCTGGCCGGCCAGCTGCAACAAGGCGGCCTTGGGTACCACTATGCCGTAGATGGCATAGGACGCCGGGGTGATGAGTTCAAACTCCACGCCCCCCGGACGGGTCAGGAAGGCGTGCTGGGGCGCCTGCCGGCCATTGATGCGGATCGCCTGGGCCACCTGCACCGGCAGTCCCAGCCACAAAAACCCCTCCGGCACGCAGCAGGATTGACGCACCGCCTGACTGGTGGCTTCACAGAACAATTGCAGCTGGCCCTGGTGTCGCTCCAGCAGGGTGCCGCGAAACGCGCCGGCGGAAACCTGGTCATATTGCTGCTGCCAATCGGTGAGGTTGTTGGCGTGCTCATCGGCATCATCGGCGCTGATTGCACGCAAATGGTGCGACCTGTGCGGATTGAATCCCTCGCCTGCACCCTGCTGTGGCATGGCCTGAAACCCCGTGATGAACGGCATGGCTCTGTCCCTCTCAAATGCCCTGTTGTTTCTGAGATTTGTCGAATTTTATCTGCCTGTTTGCCGATTATTGCCGCACATTCGACGAAGTTTATCGGTTGGCATCATGTTTGCCGATTTCAGATAACGGCCCACAAAGCGGCTTTGTTACTGTCCCTGGGTAACTTGCACAGCTGTTGCAGGGACATGCCAACAGAACTGTTTAACGGAGACTATCCATGAACCATGCCACTTCGTCGCCAAGCGACAACAAACTCAAGCCGGTGCTCGGCACCCTGCAACTCTGGGGTATCGCCGTGGGTCTGGTGATTTCAGGGGAATACTTTGGCTGGAGCTACGGCTGGGCCAGCGCCGGCACCCTGGGCTTCACCATCACGGCCCTGTTTGTCGCCCTGATGTACACCACCTTCATCTTCAGCTTCACCGAGCTGACCACCTCCACCCCCCAGGCCGGCGGCCCCTTTGCCTACAGCAAGCGCGCCTTCGGCCCCTTGGGCGGTTATCTGGCCGGTGCGGCCACCCTGGTGGAGTTCGTGTTCGCCCCGCCGGCCATCGCCCTGGCCATCGGTGCCTACCTCAAGGTGCAGTTCCCGGCCCTGGATGAGAAGATGGTGGCCGTCGCGGCCTACGTCGTCTTCATGGGCCTCAACATAGTTGGGGTGCGCATCGCCGCCACCTTCGAGCTGCTGGTGACCATACTGGCCATCGTCGAGCTGCTGGTGTTCATGGGCGTGGTCTCCCCGGCCTTCTCCCTCGAGCACTTCGTGGCCGGTGGCTGGTCGGGTGAAGACAGCTTCAGCCTGGGTTCCATCCCCGGCATCTTCGCCGCCATTCCGTTCGCCATCTGGTTCTTCCTGGCCATCGAAGGCGTCGCCATGGCCGCCGAAGAAGCCAAGGATCCCAAGCGCTCCATCCCCATCGCCTACATCGCCGGTATCCTGACCCTGGTGGCCCTGGCCATTGGCGTCATGGTGTTTGCCGGTGGCAGCGGCGACTGGACCCGTCTGTCCAACATCAACGACCCCCTGCCCAAGGCCATGGTGGAAGTCGTCGGTGAGAACAGCGGCTGGATGCACATGCTGGTATGGCTGGGCCTGTTTGGTCTGGTGGCCTCCTTCCACGGCATCATCATCGGCTACTCCCGCCAGATCTATGCTCTGTCCCGGGAAGCCTATCTGCCCACCTGGCTGGCCAAGGTCCATCCCAAGTTCGGCACCCCCTACCGTGCCATCCTGGCCGGTGGCGCCGTGGGTATCCTGGCGATCTTCTCCGATGAGGTGATCTCCTTCGGTGGTCTGCCTCTGACCGCCAATATCGTCACCATGGCGGTATTCGGTGCCATCGCCATGTACATGCTGAGCATGCTGAGCCTGTTCAAGCTGCGCGCCAGCGAACCCAAGATGGCCCGGCCCTTCAAGGCCCCCTTCTACCCCTACTTCCCGGCCTTCGCCCTGATCGCCGCCACCATCTGCATGCTGACCATGATCTACTACAACTTCATGATTTTCGTGCTGTTCGTGGCCTTCATGCTGGCCGGCTACATCTACTTCCGCCTCACCGGTCACCGCCGTGACGCGGCCCTGCTGGTGGCCACCGCCACCGCAGGCTAAGCAATACCAGGCCTGCCGCATCTGCGGCAGGCCTGTCGTTTTCTGCCCCACTAGCGTTTTTGGGTGAGCCTATGTCCACATCCCCCTATTTCCACCGCCTGGGTGCCCGCACCTACCAGTTTGCCGACCTCAAGACCCTGATGGCCAAAGCCACGCCGCTGCGTTCGGGCGACCGGCTGGCGGGGCTCGCCGCCGACAGCGCCGAGGAGCGGGTGATTGCCCAGATGACCCTGGCCGAGCTGCCCTTGGCCACCTTCCTGCAGGAGGCCCTGATCCCCTACGAGCAGGACGAAATCACCCGCCTCATCCTCGACAGCCACGACAAGCGCGCCTTTGCTCCCCTCGCCCACCTGACGGTGGGGGATTTTCGCAACTGGCTGCTGAGCGATGCCGTCACCGCCGAGACCCTGGCGGCGGTGAAGAACGGCATCACCCCCGAGATGGCCGCCGCCGTCTCCAAGATCATGCGCAATCAGGATCTGATCGCCGTGGCCAAGAAGTGCCGAGTTACCACCGCCTTTCGCAACACCATAGGTCTGCCGGGCCGCCTCTCCACCCGGCTGCAGCCCAATCACCCCACGGATGACGCCACCGGCATCGCCGCCAGCCTCCTGGACGGCCTGCTGTACGGCAGCGGCGACGCTGTGCTGGGCATCAACCCGGCCACCGACAACCTGCCCCAGGTCATCCGCCTGGTCAGCATGCTGGCGGAGATCATCGACCAGTACGCCATCCCCACCCAATCCTGCGTGCTGACCCATGTCACCAACACGCTGGAGGCCATCAACCGCGGCGCCCCGGTGGATCTGGTGTTCCAGTCCATCGGTGGCAGCGAGGCCACCAACAGCAGCTTCGGCTTCAACCTGGCCATGCTGGCGGAGGCCCGGGAGGCCGCCCTGTCCCTCAAGCGGGGTACGGTCGGCGACAACGTCATGTATTTTGAAACCGGCCAGGGCAGCGCCCTGTCCGCCAACGCCCACCATGGCGTGGATCAGCAGACCTGCGAGGCCCGCGCCTACGCCGTGGCCCGGGCCTTCTCCCCCCTGCTGGTGAATACGGTGGTGGGCTTCATCGGCCCCGAGTACCTGTATGACGGCAAGCAGATCATCCGCGCGGGCCTCGAGGATCACTTCTGCGCCAAGCTGCTGGGGCTGCCCATGGGCTGCGACGTCTGCTACACCAACCACGCCGAGGCGGATCAGGATGACATGGACGTGCTGCTGACCCTGCTGGGGGCCGCCGGCTGCACCTTCGTCATGGGCATCCCCGGCTCTGACGACATCATGCTCAACTACCAGACCACCTCGTTCCACGACGCCCTCTACGCCCGCCGGGTGCTGGGGCTCAGGCCTTCGCCGGAGTTCGAGAGCTGGCTGGAGCGCATGGGCATCTTCACCCAGGCCCAGGGACTGCCCTTCGCCCTGGCCGAGGGGCTGCCCGCCGCCTTCGAACCGGCCCTGGGCCGTCTGCCGGTAAGGAGCTGACGATGACTCAATCCCCCCAACTGACCCATGTGCAGGAAGAGACCCAGATCACCGCCAATCCCTGGCAGGCCCTGCGGGCCTTCACCGATGCCCGTATCGCCCTGGGGCGCAGCGGGGTCAGCCAACCCACCTCGGCCCAGCTGGCCTTTCAGCTGGCCCACGCCCAGGCCCGGGATGCGGTACACCTGGCCCTGGACTTCCCGGCCCTGCAGGCCGAGCTGCAGGCCGCCGGCTTTGGCGCCAGCCTGCGGCTGCACAGTGCCGCCGCCGACCGGCACCAGTATCTGCAACGACCGGATCTGGGCCGCCGGCTGGATGAGGCCAGCCGCGACACCCTCACCCCCTATCGCCAGGAGGGCGGCTACGATCTGGCGCTGGTGCTGGCGGATGGCCTGTCGGCCCTGGCCCTCAAGCAGAACGCCTTGCCGTTTCTACAGGCGCTGCACGACAAGCTCAGTGGCGAAACCTGGAAGCTGGCGCCCCTGTGCCTGGTGGCGCAGGGCCGGGTGGCGGTGGCGGACGAGGTGGCCCAGCGGCTGGGCGCCCGGGCCGTGGTGATCCTGGTGGGTGAACGGCCGGGCTTGAGCTCGCCGGACAGCCTGGGACTCTACTTCACCCAGGCCCCCAAGGTGGGGCTGACCGACGAGCGGCGCAACTGCATCTCCAACGTGCGTCCGGCGGGCATGAGCTACGAGGAGGCCGCCTACCGGCTGCACTATCTGCTGAGTGAAGGCCGCCGCCGGCACTGCTCCGGGGTGGACTTGAAGGACGAAACCGCCAGCCAGGGGCAGGAGGCCCTGGGCAACAGCAACTTCTTGCTGGCGCCGCCCACCGCCTGACCTCGGGGCAGGGCGGCCAAGCAACGCCTAGGCTGCCTGATCGCCTCGCGGATTGCAGGCAAAGTGCCGCTTGTACTCGCGGCTGAACTGGGACGGGCTGTTGTAGCCCACCAGGGCGGCCGCCTCGGCAATCCCCCGCCCCTCCCGCTGGATCAGCTCCCGTGCCCGGTTCAGGCGAATTTGCTTCATGTACTGCAGGGGTGACACCCGCGTCACCTGGCGGAAGGCCCGGTGGAAGGTGGAGACGCTCATATGGGCCTCACCCGCCAGGCTTTCCACCGTCAGGGGCTCGGCGTACTCCCGATGGATGCGCCCCAGCACCCGGGCGATGCGGGCATAGTGGCCATCGTGGCGCGCCAGCTCCAGCAGCACATGGCCCTGCTCGCCGGTGAGCACCCGAAACAGGATTTCCTCCAGCAGCCCAGGTCCCAGAATCGCCGCCTCCACGGGACTGGCCAGGGCCGTCAGCAGGCGCTGGCAGGCCGAGTCCAGATCTGTCGGCAGACGGGCGCTGGACAGGCCGCACTCAATGGCCCGGCAAGGGGCCATGGGGGCCTGGGGCGGATAGAGCCGCGCCACCTGCTCGTGCAACCGCTGCAAGTCCACCGCCACCGACAGGCCCAGGATAGGCACCTCGGCACTACACTGGGCCTCACACTCCAAGGGCAGCGGCACCCCCACCACCAGATAGCTGCCGGGGCCGTAGGCCACCTGCTGCTCCCCCAGATGGATGATCTTGTTGCCCTGACCCATGATGAGAATGCCCGACTGATAGGTCAGGGGCTGACGGGGGGTGCTGCGGCTGGCACGAAAGAAGCGGACTCCGGGCAGCCGAGTCTCCACCACTCCCTCCAGCTGCTGCAAGCCCGCCTGTTCGGCAAACCGGCCCATGGCCGCGGCCAATGTGGTCATGGCAATCCTCCAGAATGGAACAGCCCAAGGGCTGACCGGCACATTGATAGAAATAGGCAAGTAATTGCCACTAATGTCGCTTATCCGGCGGCGCCATGGCAACTATTATGTCATTCATGACAAGGGCCCACCTGGGCACCCACGCATCCCAAGCGTACCGAGGAGAGACAATGAACAACTTCACCTACTTCAACCCCACCCGCATTCACTTCGGCGAAGGCCAGATAGCCCAACTGGCCAACGAGATCCCCAGTGATGCCCGCATCCTCATCACCTACGGCGGCGGCAGCATCAAGAAGAACGGCGTCCTGGATCAGGTCCATGCCGCCCTGGCCGGTCGGCACTTCCTGGAGTTTGGCGGCATTGAGGCCAACCCCCACTTCGAGACCCTGATGAAGGCGGTTGAGGTCGTGAAGGCCGAAGGCATCGACTTCATCCTGGCGGTGGGCGGTGGTTCCGTCATCGACGGCAGCAAGTTTATCGCCGCGGCCGCACGCTACCAGGGTGATGCCTGGGAGATACTGCAGACCTACGGCAGCAAGATCACCGATGCCGTCCCTCTGGGGACCGTGCTGACCCTGGCGGCCACCGGCTCCGAGATGAACAACGGCGCCGTCATCACCAAGGCAGAAACCCAGGACAAGCTGTTCTTCTTCTCACCCTTTGTGCAGCCGCGCTTCTCCATCCTGGATCCCGTCACCACCTTCAGCCTGCCCCCCCGCCAGATCGCCAACGGCGTGGTGGATGCCTTCGTCCACACCCTGGAGCAGTACAGCACCTACCCGGTGAACGCCAAGGTGCAGGACCGCATCGCCGAGGGGCTGCTGCGCACCCTGATCGAGGAAGGTCCCAAGGCCCAGGCCAACCCGCAGGATTACGACGTGCGGGCCAACCTGATGTGGAGCGCCACCATGGCGCTGAACGGCACCCTGAGTACCGGCGTGCCCACCGACTGGGCCACCCACATGATCGGCCACGAGCTGACCGGCCTGTACGGCCTGGATCACGCCCAGACCCTGGCCATAGTCCAGACCGCGGTGTGGAAGTACAAGCTGGCCGCCAAGCAGGCCAAGTTGGCCCAGTATGCCGAGCGGGTGTTCGACGTGCGTGACGGCAGTCAGGAGCAAAAGGCCCTGGCCGCCATCGAGCAGACCGAGGCCTTCTTCGCCGCCATGGGCAACCCGCCGCGCCTGAGTGCCTACGGCCTGGGGGAAGAGGTGATTGAGCCGGTGGCCGCCAAACTGACCGCCCACGGTCACGTGGCCCTGGGGGAACACGCCGACATCACCCCCGAGGATGTGCAGGCCATACTGCGTCTGGCCCTCTAAGGGCAGACCAGAGCGCAAAACGCCACCCTAGGGTGGCGTTTTTTTATGCTGGATGGCCGCCCCCGGCACTCAGTACAAGGGCTTGTCCAACTTGATGAACCACAGATGGGAGGCCGCGTCCGCGGCCGACAGCGGGCGGGTCAGCAGGCGGCTCGTCACCGGCTTGCCGTCCATAAGCAGCTGGCCGGTGCCGTCAGTCTGGTACTCGGTGGGGTCTTTCTCGTCCTTCACCGGATCCAGTATGGTGACATCCAGGCCGAAGTCGTTGTCATTGCTCACCGCCAGGGTCTGGGCATCGATCAGGGTCAGGCCTTCGGCCTTCTCCGGCTGCCAGCCCAGATCCCGCAGATCCAGCAGCAGCTCCTTCTGCACCGGTACCACACCGGCGGCCGTTACCGCCGCCAGGCTGGCAAACTCCGGCGCCTTGCCGTCCACCTGGACACCGGTGAGATCCGTGGCGCCCTGCAGGCTCAGCTTGTAGAGGCGGTTGTGCATCTTCTTGGCTTTGTCCTTGCCCTGTTCCACCACCAGCAGGGTGTGCTCGTCCACCGCCACCAGATCGCCGATCTTGGCGTCCTTGGCCTTCTTGTAGAAACCCTCCTCCAGCGGATAGGCCAGCATGCGGGTCTGGCCGGTGGCCGGATCCAGCTCCACCAGCCGCAGAATGGGCGCCGTCTTGGCGGTCTTGCCATCGATATCCAGGGTGCTCTGCACCGCCGCTATCACCTTGCCGGAGGGCAGCAGGGCCAGCCCCTCGAAGCCACGGTTGGCCTGACGCCAGGCGATGACGCCCGGCAGGCCGCCGGCCACCGACTGCTCACCGGCCTGGGCCTCGGGACCCCATTTTTTCAGTATCTTGCCCTGGGCATCGGCATGGAGGATGAAGGGGCCGTACTCATCACACAGCCAGAAGCTGCCATCGGGCGCCAGGGCCAACCCTTCGCTGTCCAGCCCACGGCTGTCCGGCGAGTCGATGGCCTTGAGATCATCGGTCAGGGCCATCTCGTGGGTGGAGCCGACCGTGCCCACCGGCAGCGGCAGGCCATGGATGGGGCCCTTGTCATCGTGCAGCAGTATGGGCTCACCGACGCTGACCTGGCCGTCCTTGACCCGGATGGGCAGGATCTGCGGGGTGAAACCCGGTGCCACGAAGATCTTGCCGGAGAGCTTGTCCTTCCCCTGCCGCCAGTCCGGCGCATCGGCGTTGGGGCCGCGGTCGGTCAGGCTGTAGAACAGCCAGCTACCGTCAGCCTGCACACCGGCGAAGGTGAGGCCGGACCCCACCCCCAGCGGCAGGCCGGCGGCAAAGGCCGGTGCCTGCACCCCGCTATAGGGCACCTTGAGGCTATCGGGCAGGGAGAGTTGCAGGGACTGGCTGACGGACGCGGCCTGGCTCAAGGGGGTGCACAGGGCAAGGCCTAGAGCCAGCAGGGACAATCTGAATCGGCTAGACATGGGGCAATCCTTTGAATTATTGGAAATTAAAGACCCAGTCAGCCTAGAGCCATAGCATGAAGGCTTCATGACAATCAGGCATAGGGGGTCACAGGATAACAGCCCCCCAGCACCATGTACTCCCCCTCCCCCTGCAGCACGCTGGGCAACAGCTGCTGATAGCAGACGATCTTGGGCAGCGGCACCTCCAGCGCAAAGACCCGCGGGCCGAAGCGAAAGGCCTCCTCCGGGTTGTCGGTGCAGGAGCAGAGGTTGTTGAGCAGCATGACGGGCTGCCCCTCGAAGCTGTGGGTCGGCCGCTCGGTGCCGCCGCGATACAGGGTCAGGCGGCGGCGCAGGGGAAAGTCCCGCACCAGCTGGTACTGGCAGAAGCTGTAGAGCAGGTCCAGCTGATCATAGAGGGCATTGCTGTTGTACCCGGCCCAGCCGGCAGTGTGCAGGAAGCGGCCATAGGCCGGGTCATCGGGCCCCGTGATGGGCTCCTTGTAGAAGCGGGTACAGAGGCCAAAGCGCGACTCCACCCACTGCCGCCAGATGGCCCCTTGCTGGTTATCCGAGTCAAACAGCCAGCCCAGCAGCAGCTGACCATAGTGCAGCCGCGGCCGCGGCACGGGCCCCATGGCCGGCACCTCGGGCAAGTCGGCGGCCGGCAGGTGAAAGCGCACCGCCATGAAGTCGATGAAGCAGCGGCGCCGCGTACGGCGATCCGGGCAGGCATCCAGCCGGTCGAACAAGTCGGCATACAGCAGGTGCACCCCGTCCAGCTGCAGGGCCACCGGCTCCAGTTGGAAGGCCAGGCAGGCCAGGTAGCGGGCTGGCAGGTTGCAATGGTTGAACGGCAGGGCCAGCCAGTCATCCGGCAGGCTGTAGGGCTCAGGCAGGGAGATCAGCAAGCCGCGCCCCCACATCCTGCGGCGCCAACCCATGCAGTGCCGCCGCCAGGGCCGCAATATCATGATGGCGGTGCAGGGCCTGGCACCATTCGTCCCGAATGGCCCCATGGCCGTAATGGGCGCCGGCCAGCTGGCCGGCCACCGCCGCCGTGGTGTCCGCGTCATCCCCCAGGTTGGCGGCCGCCAGCACGCACTCGGCAAAGCTGTCGGTGTGCCAGAAGCACCACAGGGCCGCCTCCAGGCTCTCCACCACGAAGCCACTGCCCTTCAAGGCCGCATAGGACTTGTCGATAAAGCTACCGCCCTGCAGCGTCGCCAATTCGGGCTCGGTGGGCAACTGGCAGGCTTGCAGCGCCTGGGCCTTGTCCTGGCCCTGCAGCAGGCGCCAGAGCAGCTCGCCAAACAGGCCGCAGGCGTCCAGACACAGGGGCGAGGCGTGGGTGGTGCGGGAGCTTAGGGCCGCATAGTGGCGACAGGCCCTCAGATCGGCCTGATAGGCGATGACCACGGGGGCCAGGCGCATGATGGAGCCGTTGCCGGAGCTCCAGCGGGAGCGGGCGCCGCTGTAGGGGTTGCCGCTTTTTTGAAAGCGGCGCAGGGCCGACTGCACCGTCATGCCCACGTCAAAGCAGACTCCCAGGCTGCTCTGGTAGCCGTTGTCCAGCCAGTCGCAGTAACGGCGCATCTGATCCGCCGCATCGAAGCCGTCACAGGCCAGCAGGCTCTCCCCCAGGCACAGGGCCATGGAGGTGTCGTCGGTCCAGTGGCCCTTGGGCAGGCAGAAGTGCCCGCCGCCGTGCATGTCCTGCAGCGGGCTGAAGCTGCCCCGCGGACGAAACTCCAGTGTGGTGCCGATGGCATCGCCGATGGCGAGCCCCACCAGACACCCCTTGGCGCGATCCACATCCTGTGTCATCTGCCCTCCTTGTTGTAGGCCTGCAGCCAAGCCACGTTCAGCGCAGAGCCCTATGCTGCCCCAGGCCCGGGCTCATCCTTTTGCGTTAGGTCAAAGCCCGCCCACCCCGCCGTGGCTTTGTCCGCCCCGGCCCTGGCAAAGCGGAAAATTTGTGGCATAGTGTCCGACTTATTACGAGTCAGCCAGGAACACCTACAGGATGAAGCGCAAGATTCTGCTCACCGATTGCCCGGACGCACAAGGTCTCATCGCCAAGATCACCTACATCTGCTACAAGCACCAGCTCAACATCATCAAGAACGACGAGTTCGTGGATCATGCCCACGGCCGCTTCTTCATGCGTACCGAGCTGGAGGGTCGCTTCAACGACGAGACCCTGCTGGCAGATCTGGATGATACCCTGCCAATGGGCGCCAAGCGCCGTCTGGTGGCCGCCGGCAAGAAGCGGGTGGTGATCCTGGTGACCAAGGAGGCCCACTGCCTGGGCGACATCCTGATGAAGAGCTACGAAGGCGCCCTGGATGTGGAAATCGCCGCCGTGGTGGGTAACTACGACAAGCTCGAGGATCTGGCCACCAAGTTCGGCATCCCCTTCCACCATGTCAGCCACGAAGGCCTCAGCCGTGAGGAACACGAGGTACAGATGCGGGCGGTGATCGACGGCTACACCCCGGACTATGTGGTGCTGGCCAAGTACATGCGGGTGCTGACCCCAGAATTCGTATCGGCCTATCCCTATCGCATCATCAACATCCACCACTCCTTCCTGCCGGCCTTCATCGGTGCCCGCCCCTATCAGCAGGCCTATGAGCGCGGCGTGAAGATCATCGGCGCCACCGCCCACTTCGTCACCGACGACCTGGACGAAGGTCCCATCATCGACCAGCACGTGATCCCGGTGGATCACAGCTTCAGCGCCGAGGACATGGCCAAGGCCGGCCGCGACGTGGAGCGCCTGGTGCTGACCCGAGGCCTGCGGCAGGTGCTGGAGGAACGGGTGTTCGTCCACGGCAACAAGACGGTGGTCTTCAAATAAGTCGCCACGGGGCGGGGAGCAATCCCCGCCCCGTGTGTTTTCAGGCCTGGCTGCTGCGCGTCCGGCGGCATAGACTCACAACTGACCCAATCCCAACCCGTCCGCCATACAACAGGAGAGAGCATGCAATTCCAGCGCAATATCATGAGTTCACTGTTTCTGGGGGGCTTGCTGTGCATCGGCCTCATCGCCCTGGGGGCCCTGCTGGCCGAGGGCATGCTCAAATTCCGCGGCATGGATCGCAGCGTGGTGGTCAAGGGACTGTCGGAACGGGAAGTGCCGGCCAACGTGGCCATCTGGCCCATCCGCTTCACCGAGGTGGGCAACGAGCTGCCGAGCCTGTACGCCACCCTGGATGACAAGCGCGCCCGCATCCAGCACTTCTTGCAGCAGCAGGGCTTTACCGCCGAGGAGATCTCCGTCTCCCAACCCAGCCTGGTGGATCGGCAGGCTCAGGGCTACAACGAAGCCACCATCAATCAGGGCCGCTATACCGGCGCCATGACGGTGACCGTCTACAGCCGTCAGATCGACAAGGTGCGCACCGCCATGGGGCAGATAGGCCAGCTGGGTCAAGCCGGCATCGCCCTCACCGGCCAGGATTACGACAACCGCACCCAGTTCCTGTTTACCGATCTCAACCGGCTCAAGCCCGAGATGATTGCCGAGGCCACCCAGAATGCCCGGGAGGTGGCCGGCAAGTTCGCCCAGGACTCCCAAAGCCGACTGGGCAAGATCAAGCACGCCAGCCAGGGGCAGTTCAGCATAGAGGACAGGGACAGCAACACCCCCTACATCAAGAAGGTGCGCATCGTCTCCACCATCGAGTATTACCTGGGGGATTAATGCCCTCGGCTTGCCATAACAAAACGGCCCCCACTTGGGGGCCGTTTGTTTATCCGCGTGACGTTCGTTTACAGCGGCAACGGCAGGCCGTTGGCGGTGGCCCTGTGGTCAGCCAGCTTGAACTCCACCAGCAGGTTACCCAGCTCGTTGCGTCTGAGGTAGCCAGTCTGCAGCAGCTTATCCAGGTTGGCCGCCAACTGGGGGATCTGCTCGGCCAGCTGGGGCGCCAGCTCCACCTGCAGCTCGCCTTGACTCTGTTGCAGCAGCAGCAAGGGGCTCGGCTGGGCCGTCACATCATAAGGCGGCAGGGTTAGCTCACCCGATAGCTTCAACGGGGCCTGATCGATCACCACCTGCAGCGGTGTCAGACCAATCTTGAGCCCTTTTTGCCCCATCAGGCTGAGGCTGGCCAAGGCCAACTCCGGCTCCTGGGGCGCGCCGCTTTGCTGCTGGTTGAGGACCGTCTCATAACCCATGCGATCCACCCCATCCAGCGTCAGGTCCAGCTGTAACTTGTCCAGGCGGTGGCTGCCATCGGCCTCCTGCACCTGCAGGCTGTCCATCCCCACCTGATAGTGCAGATCCAGCCGCCCATCCAGGCCGGTCCCCTGTTCCGTCTCCTCACTACTGAGACTCAAACCCGCCAGCGTCAGCTGCTGTCCAGGCTGCAGCAGGTGCAGGCCCTTGAGCGTCAGCTCACTGTGGGGCGCATGCCAGGCCCGCCCCAGGCGCTGGAGCGCCAGGTTCAGGTTCAGCGGTTGCACCGTTACCTGGGAATGCAAGCTGGCGGCGCTGGCCGTCAAACCCTGCCAGCTGAGGTCGACGCTGATGGCGTCCTCCCCTAGCCCCCGGGCGGTCAGATGCAGCGGCGACCAGCTCAACTTGCCGTCGGCATCGGCAAACTGCCAGCTCTCCAGGCTGAGCTCGATATCGAGTCCGGCGGTAAACAGCCCGGCCTGCCAGTTGAGCGCCAGCGGCAGGCTGGCCTGATGATGGGCCTCGAGCCAGCGGCCCAGGCTGCCACGGCTTTGATCCAGATTGCCCTGGCCGGTGACCCCCCAGGGGGTGAAGGACTGGAACAGGCTGGTGCTAAACTCCAGTGGCGCCTCCAGCACAGGCGCCTGCTCTCCCAGGTAGCGGTCGAAGAAGGCCTGATCCAGGGTCAGGTGCAACTGGCCCTGACTGCGAAACCAGCCATCATCCAGGCTCTGCCACTGGGCGTGGACACCGGGCAACTGATTGAGCTGGGCCAGAGCCTGCTGCCGCTGGCCATCAAACAGCCGGCTGCTGTTGGCACAACCGGCCACATAGGCCAGACCGCCCAAGCCGACCAGCAGGGCCACGGTGAGTTTCCTGTTCATGAGATCCGTATCCTTACGCGGGAGGTGACAAGAATCAGCTGGCAGCACGGTAATCCCTGCCCCGAATAGGGGCAAGGATAACGACTTGATTTTTTGAACTTATCCCGGATAAGCCGCGGTCAGAGCAGTGGACTGAGCAGGTAGAAGAGGTTTTCCCGCAATCTGTGCCAGCGGGAGCGCTGGCGCCACTGTTGCCAGCTCATGGGGCGGGCCCGCCGCAGGTAGTCCTGCTGCACCCGCGCCAGCTCACCGGCAAAGCCGGGGTCATCCACCAGCAGGGTGGCCTCGAAGTTGAGCCAGAGGCTGCGCCTGTCCAGGTTCACCGTGCCCACCAGGGCCAGGGCATCATCCACCAGCACGCTCTTGGTGTGCAGCAGCCCATCGTGGAAGCGGTAGATCTCCACCCCGGAGGCCAGCAGCTCCTCGAAGAAGGCCTGACTGGCAAAGGTCACCATCAGGGAATCGTTCTTGGCCGGCAGGATCAGCTGCACCCGCACCCCGCGCTCCGCCGCCACCTGCAAGGCGGCCACCAGAGGATCGTCCGGCACAAAATAGGGGGTGGTGAACACCAGGGTATGGCGGGCCTGATAGATGGATTGCAACAGGATCTGCTGGATACAGTCGCCGCCGGTGAAGGGGCCGGATGGCACCAATTGCACCTGCTGATCCGGGTCCTTCAGGTATTCGGGATTGTGCTGCTGCGCCTCCAGCAGACGCTCGCCGGTCTCCATCTCCCAATCCTGCACAAACAGTGACCAGAACAGCGGCACCACGGGCCCTTGCAGCCGCACCATGATGTCAATCCACTGCCCCACCCCGGCACCGCGCTTGAAGAAGCGCGGATCCACCAGGTTCATGGAACCCGTATAGGCCACCTGATCGTCGATGACCACCAGCTTGCGGTGCATGCGCAGATCCTGGCGCTGCAAGGGAATACGCCAGGCCCCCACCGGCAGCACCTCAACAAGATGGACGCCAGACTCCGTGAGCCGGCTGGGCCAGTCAGTCTTGAAGAAGGCGGCGCTGCCCACCGAGTCCAGCAGTACCCGGCACTCCACACCCCGGCCAGCCGCCCCGATGAGCGCCTCAGCCACCTCATCCACCCAGCCCCCCGGCTGCCAGATATAGAACTCCAGGAAGCAGGAGACCCGGCTGGCCTGAATATCACGGGCCAGGGCAAACAGGATCTCGTTGGGTTCGGTCAGCAGGGCCAGTCGGTTGCCCTTGAGCAGGGGGGAGCCCAGTCGCGCCTCCACCAGCTCCACCAAGGGCTGGGCCTGATGGCTGGGCTCGGCCTGGGGCTGAGCAAACTGGCGCACCAGCTCGCGGATCCAGCGGGCATAGGGGCTGTACATGGCCTTCGCCCGCTCTACCCGTTTGCGCCCCAGGCGAATTTCGCCAAACAGCAGGTAGCCGACGATCCCCAAGCCCGGCAGTATGTAGATGAGAAACAACCAGGCCAGGGAGACACCGATGGGCCGACGCTTCATCACCACCCGCACCGAGATCCCCACCATCAAGGCCAGGTAGCCGGCAAACAGTAGCCAGCCGAGAAACTCGTAGGCCAGCTTGAGTAGATCCCAGTCCCCTTGCACATCGCTCTCCTGTTTTTTGCCACACGTTACCGTCTCATCTGGCACAAAACCAGCCTGGCAGAGCACATCCACCACCCAAGATGGGAGAAGACTTGCCTGAACCCGTAAAATCCCCCACCCTGTGCAGCAGTTTCAGCTTTCATTGGAGGGAGTTCCCCGTGCTGCGCCCTGTCCTGCCCCTGGCCCTGACCCTCTTGCTGCTGGCGGGTTGTCAAAGCCCGCCGCCGGCCTCCCACACGGCTCCAGCGGCCATCGACAGCAATCTGCTGGCGGATCCCTTGCTGATCCGCGCCCAGCTGTTCGAGCAGTATCACCACTGGAAAGGCGTGCCCTACCGGGTGGGCGGCCAGAGCCGTCACGGCGTGGATTGCTCTGGCTTCGTCCAGCTCACCTTCGCCGAGCGCTTCGGCCTGGATCTGCCGCGGGATACCTCGGGCCAGGCGACTCAGGGGCGACAGGTGAGTCAGCAGGCGCTGCAGCCCGGGGATCTGCTGTTCTTCAAGACCGGCTACAGCACCCGCCACGTGGGCATCTACCTCAAGGATCGCCAGTTCCTGCACGCCTCGACGAGCCGCGGTGTCATCATCTCCGAACTGGACAATCCCTACTGGTCGCGCCACTACTGGCAGGCCCGCCGTCTGCCCTGAATGCTGCATAAAAAAGCCGCCCATCAGGCGGCTTTTTGCTTCTGCGCTAACTTGTCTGCTTAGCCCAACCAGACCCGGGCGTTGCGGAACATCCGCATCCAGGGGCTGCTCTCGCCCCACTCGTCCGGGTGCCAGGAGTTGGCCACGGTGCGCATCACCCGCTCAGGGTGCGGCATCATGATGGTGACTCGGCCGTCTGTGGTGGTCAGCCCCGTTACCCCGGTGGGCGAGCCGTTGGGGTTGAAGGGGTAGGCTTCGGTGGCCTGACCGTAGTGGTCGCTGAAGCGCACCGCCACGGTCCCGCTGGCATTGATGGCCGCCAGGTGCTGGGCATCCCGCACCTCCACCCGGCCTTCACCGTGGGACACGGCGATGGGCATGCGGGAACCGGCCATGCCGGCGAAGAACAGCGACGGTGACGCCTGCACTTCTACCAGGCTGAAGCGGGCCTCGAAGCGCTCGGACTCGTTGCGCACGAAGCGCGGCCACAGCTCGGCACCGGGGATCAGATCCTTGAGGTTCGACATCATCTGGCAACCGTTACAGACCCCCAGGGCGAAGGTGTCCTGCCGATGGAAGAAGCCCTGGAACTGCTCGCGGGCCCGCGGGTTGAACAGGATGGACTTGGCCCAGCCTTCGCCGGCCCCCAGCACGTCCCCGTAGGAGAAGCCGCCACAGGCCGCCAGCCCCTGGAAGTCCGCCAGCTGGATACGACCACCCAGCACGTCGCTCATGTGCACGTCCTGACAGGCAAAGCCGGCTCGATCGAACGCCGCCGCCATCTCGCTGTGGGAGTTGACCCCCTGCTCGCGCAGGATGGCCACCCGAGGACGCAGTCCCTTGGCGATATAGGGCGCAGCCACATCCTGATGCACGTCGAAGCTGAGGTTGGCATGCAGACCGGGATCCTGGGCATCAAACTTGGCCTTGAACTCGGCGTCGGCACAGGCCGGGTTGTCCCGCAGCCCCTGCATCTGATGGGTAGTCTCGGCCCAGATGGTACGCAGGTGCACGCGGCTTTCGCACAGCACGTTCTGCCCGTTGCGGGTAAAGCGCAGCTGATCGTCATCGTTCAGGCTGCCGATGACATAGGTGCAGCTGGCCAGGCCGTGGCCGGCCAGGGTGGTCAGCACGGCTTCCTTGTCATCACGGCGCACCTGGATGACGGCACCCAGCTCTTCGGCAAACAGCACCGCCAGATCGTCGTGGCCCAGCTGATCCAGCGCCACCGTCAGGCCCGTCTTGCCGGCGAAGGCCATCTCCGCCAAGGTGGTGAACAGGCCGCCGTCGGAGCGGTCATGGTAGGCCAGCAGCTTGCGCTCCGCCACCAGGGCCTGCACGGCATTGAAGAAGGCCTTGAGCTGGGTGGGGCTGTCCACATCCGGTGCCACGTCGCCCAGCTGCTTGTAGACCTGAGCCAGACAGGAGCCGCCCAGACGATTCTTGCCGTTACCCAGGTCGATGAGGATGAGATCGCTCTCCCCCAGATCGCTGCGCAGCTGCGGCGTGACCGTGTTGCGCACGTCTTCTACTCGGGCAAAGGCGGTGATGATGAGGGACAGGGGCGCGATCACCTCCCGCTGCTGTCCATCCTGCTCCCAGCGGGTCTTCATGGACATGGAGTCCTTGCCCACCGGTACCGTGATGGCCAGCTCGGGGCACAGCTCCTCGCCCACCGCCTTCACCGCCTCGTAGAGGCCGGCATCTTCGCCAGGGTGACCGGCGGCGGCCATCCAGTTGGCGGAGAGCTTGACCCGGGTCAGATCGCCGATCTGGGCCGGCGCCAGGTTGGTGAGGGCCTCGGCCACCGCCAAGCGGGCGGAGGCGCCGTGATCCAGCAGGGCCACCGGGGTGCGTTCCCCCATGGACATGGCTTCACCGGCATAGGTGTCGTAGCTGGCGGCGGTGACGGCGCAGTCGGCCACCGGCACCTGCCAGGGACCCACCATCTGATCCCGGGCAACGAGACCGGTCACGGTCCGGTCGCCAATGGTGATGAGGAAGGTCTTCTCAGCCACGGTGGGCAGACGCAGAATGCGCTCGGCCGCTTCCTTGACGGTGGCGCCGTCCAGCTGCAGGGCCTGGCCCTGGGCCGGCAGGCGACTGACCTGACGGTGCATCTTGGGCGGCTTGCCCAGCAGCACCTCCAGGGGCAGATCGATGGGCTGGTTGCCGAAGTGGCTGTCAGACAGAGTCAGGTGACGCTCTTCGGTGGCCTCGCCCACCACCGCATAGGGGGCGCGCTCACGGCGGCACAGCTCTTCAAACTTGGCCAGTTGATCGGCGGCCACCGCCAGCACGTAGCGCTCCTGGGATTCGTTACACCAGATCTCCAGCGGGCTCATGCCCGGCTCGTCGTTGGGCACCTTGCGCAGCTCGAAGCGACCACCGCGCTCGCCGTCGTTCACCAGCTCCGGCATGGCGTTGGACAGGCCACCAGCCCCCACGTCGTGGATGAAGACGATGGGGTTGTCTTCCCCCATCTGCCAGCAGCGGTCGATGACCTCCTGGCAGCGGCGCTCCATCTCGGGGTTGTCCCGCTGCACCGAGGCAAAGTCCAGATCCTCGGCGGACTGGCCTGAGGTCATGGAGGAGGCCGCGCCGCCCCCCAGACCTATGTTCATGGCCGGGCCACCCAGCACAATGAGCTTGGCTCCCACCGGGATCTCGCCCTTTTGCACGTGCTCGTCACGGATGTTGCCCAGACCACCGGCCAGCATGATGGGCTTGTGATAGCCGCGGATCTCCACCCCGTTGTGGCTGGGGACCTTCTCTTCATAGGTACGGAAGTAGCCCAGGATGTTGGGACGACCGAACTCGTTGTTGAAGGCGGCGGCGCCCAAGGGGCCGTCGATCATGATATCCAGGGCGGTGACGATGCGGCCGGGCTTGCCGAAGTCGGTTTCCCACGGCTGTTGATGACCGGGGATCCGCAGGTTGGAGACGGAGAAGCCGCACAGGCCGGCCTTGGGCTTGGAGCCGCGGCCGGTGGCGCCTTCGTCACGGATCTCGCCGCCGGAGCCGGTGGCCGCCCCCGGGAAGGGGGAGATGGCGGTGGGGTGGTTGTGGGTTTCCACCTTCATCAGGATCTGGATCGGCTCCTGATGGTACTGATACTCGCCGGTTTCCGGGCTGGGGAAGAAGCGACCGGCTTCGGAACCCACCATGACGGCGGCGTTGTCCTTGTAGGCCGACAGCACATAGTCACTGTGCTGCTCGTAGGTATTCTTGATCATCTTGAACAGAGACTTGTCCTGCTTGACCCCGTCGATGGTCCAGTCGGCGTTGAAGATCTTGTGCCGGCAGTGCTCGGAGTTGGCCTGAGCGAACATGTACAGTTCGATGTCGTTGGGGTTGCGACCCAGCTTCTGGAAACTGGCCACCAGGTAGTCGATTTCGTCCTCGGCCAGCGCCAGACCCAGCTGCACGTTGGCCTCGGCCAGGGCGGCACGGCCGCCACCCAGCACATCCACACTGGTGTGGGGCTTGGGCACGTGGTGGGCAAACAGGGCCTCGGCGGCCTGCAGGCTGTCAAACACCACCTCCATCATGCGGTCATGCAGCAGGACAGATACCTGCCGGCGCTGCTCGGCATCCAGGCTCGCCGCCGCCACGTAATAGGCGATGCCCCGCTCCAGTCGCACCACCTGGCTCAGACCACAGTTATGGGCGATGTCGGTGGCTTTGGAAGACCAGGGGGAGATGGTGCCGGGGCGAGGAGTAACGAGGAACAGATGACCGTTGGGCGCGTGCTCGGCGATGGTAGGACCGTAGGTCAGCAACTTCGCCAAGGTGTCTTGTTGGGCCGCATCCAGGGGGGCGCTCAGCTCGGCAAAGTGGACATATTCCGCGTAGAGGTCGGTGATGTCCAAGCCCAGTTCGGCAAAGTTGGCCAGCAGCTTGCTGATGCGAAATTCAGACAGCGCGGGCGCTCCTCGTAAGATTTCCATGGTGCCAATTCTCGTTTGGTTGGGAGGGGGGAAAACGCAGTGCGCGTATTATAGGGAGGGGGCTTTGTGATGTCGACCGCAAGAGACAAACGTTTGGCCAGCATAAGGGTGTGACAACCAACAGGGGCTTTGGTATAAATTCCGAGCAACCGATAACCGGGAAAACCCTTGCACAGTAGAGTTAGCCTATTCCATACAAGAGTTAACCTGTTGATTTTGTTGATTGGTGTTTTGCTTCTTAGCGCTTGTAGCCCACAAGCGGGGCAAAACCAGCTCAACGAAATAAAACGACGCGGTGAACTGCGGGTCGGCACCCTGTACAGCAGCACCACCTACCGGCTGCTGGACAGTGCCCCCACCGGCCTGGACTACGAACTGGCCAAACGCTTTGCCGACTCCCTGGGAGTACGGCTCAAGATCGTACCCGCCTTCCAGACCCAGCAACTGTTCGATCTGCTCAGTCACGGCAAGGTGGACTTCATTGCCGCCGCCCTGGCCGTCACCCCCAAGCGCCTGCAGTGGCTGCGCTTTACCCCCTCCTATTACCTGGTGCAGCAGAAGCTGGTCTATCGCAATGGCAAGCCCCGTCCCGGCTCCCTGGCCGACATCAAGGAGCCCATCGTCGTGGTCAAGGGCTCCAGCCATGCGGATCTGCTGCAGAGCCTGAGTCAGCAGTTTGATGGCCTGCCCTGGCGGGTTGAGGACGAGGGGGACGGTGAGGCCCTGCTGCGGGAGGTGGCCGAGGGCAAGATTGCCTACACCATAGTGGATGACACCCTGCTGGCCCAGAACCAGCGCTTCTATCCCGAGTTGGCCGAGGCCATGACCCTCTCCCCCCCCACCCCGGTAGGCTGGGCCCTCTCAAGACAGGAAGACGATACCCTGTATGCCGCTCTCATCGACTTCTTCGGCCAGCGGCAGCAGGACGGCACCCTGGCCAAGCTGGATGAGAAGTACTTCGGCCATGTGCAGGCCTTTGACTATGTGGATACCCATACCTTCTTGCAGCGGGTCCGGGAGATACTGCCCAAGTACCGCCAACTTTTTGAGTCCTATGCCCAGGATCTCGACTGGCGGCTGCTGGCGGCCATCAGCTATCAGGAGTCCCACTGGAACGAGGAGGCCCGCTCCTACACAGGCGTGCGGGGTCTGATGATGCTGACCCTGGATACCGCCAAGGAGCTGGGCATCGCCGATCGCAAGGATCCGGAGCAGAGCATCAAGGGGGGCGCAGCCTACCTGCGCCAGCTCATCGACAAGGTGCCGGACTCGGTCCCCAAGGATGAGAAGATCTGGTTTGCCCTGGTGGCCTACAACATGGGTTATGGCCACATGCTGGATGCCCGGCGCCTCACCAAGCTCAGGGGCGGCAACCCGGACGCCTGGCGGGATGTCAAAGACAGCCTGCCGTTGCTGCACGAGGCCAAATGGTACAGCAAGACCCGCTATGGCTATGCCCGTGGCCGGGAAGCCCGGCTCTATGTCAACAACATCCGCCGCTACTACCAGAGCCTGCGCATGTACGATGCCACCGAGCGCCAGCAGGAGGAGCGGCGTCAGTTCCGCCAAAGCTGGCTAAACATAGCGACCCGCAGCCAGCCTGAGATGACCGATACGGCGACCGATGGCACAGCGCCAGTGACGCCAGAGCCCCAGCCGGTAGCGCCCCCGGCTACCGGTCAGAGCCGGGACCCTATCCCCTCCTCCTCCTGACAGCTGAACAGGCTTTTTTCAGCGGAATTTTCTGTTAGTATCGAAACTGACAGTCGATCAGACTGCCCACCCTCAGGAGGTACCATTATGAGAAGAAAAAGAGGGGTATTGCAGCGTCGGAAACGTACCGAGCCCTGGTATGGGCAACGCAGACGGGTCACCATTCGTCGCGTACGCAAGCTGGCCACCCGCAGGTTGTCCTTCTTCCTGACACAGAGCTACTAAACCGCAGAGTTTCTCTGCACACCACCACAAAAAAGGAGCCTTAAGGCTCCTTTTTGGTTGATGGCGTGTCCCGCCTCATTGCGGCTGGATGTCGTAGCGTGCCGCCCGTTTGGATACCAGGTTATTGCAGCGGTTACAGAAGAAGTCCACCGCGCCACAGGCCTGGACCCGTTCCAGCTCGCTATCACAGTCCGGGCAGTGGGGGGTCAGGCGAAACGCCTTGCCGCACTGGGTGCAGCTGGTCTCGCTGCGACGGGGATCCAGCCCCTCGGCCTGGCAGGCCGGACAACTCAATAGATATGCCATGTCCTTGTCTCCATCCTCAGGAGCCAGGGCTCCCGCTCATGCTTGTGATGGGCCCCCAATGCACGCAATGTGCTCTTGGCCTGCGGGCCCCTCGACCTTAACTGCCAGTCCGGCGCTTACTTCTTGACGAACTTCATCAGACGACGGCGTTTGCGGATCTGACTCTGGGTCAACTTGTTCTTCTTGCCTTCGAAGGGGTTATCCCCCTCCTGGAACTCCACATGAATCGGGGTTCCCATGATCTTCAAGGCGCGACGGAAGTAGTTGATGAGATAGCGCTTGTAGGAGTCAGGCAGATCCTTGACCTGGTTGCCGTGCACTATGATACGCGGCGGGTTGTAGCCCCCGGCATGAGCATACTTGAGCTTGACCCGACGACCGCGCACCAGCGGCGGCTGGTGATCGTCGGTAGCCATGCGCATGATGCGGGTCACCATGGCGGTGCTCACCCGTCGGGTGGCGGACTGGTAGGCTTCCTGAATCGACTCAAACAGGTGGCCAACCCCCGTGCCGTGCAGGGCGGAGATGAAGTGGATGCGGGCGAAGTCGACAAAGCCCAGACGGCGCTCCAGCGTCTCCTTGATGTCGTCCTTCACATCCTGATCCAGGCCATCCCACTTGTTCACCGCGATGACGATGGAGCGACCGGTCTGGATGGTGAAGCCCAGCAGACTCAGATCCTGGTCGGACAGACCATCACGGGCATCGATTACCAGGATCACCACGTTGGCATCTTCGATGGCCTGCAGCGTCTTGATGACGGAGAACTTCTCCACCGTCTCGTAGACCTTCTTGCGCTTACGCACCCCGGCGGTGTCGATGACGATGTACTGCTGACCATCACGCTCCAGCGGGATATAGATGGAGTCCCGGGTGGTGCCCGGCATGTCGAAGACGATGACCCGCTCCTCGCCCAACATGCGGTTAGTCAGGGTGGACTTACCCACGTTGGGCCGGCCGACGATGGCAAACTTGATGGGCAGATCAGCAAAGGGCACCGCATCCTCGATGGACTCCTGCTCGGCGGCCGCCAGTTCCGCCTCGGTGGGCTCCGGCTCCCAGCCACTGTCCCACTCGGCATCTTCGTCAGACTCGCCGTCAGCGTCGTCACCGTCGTCCTGCAGATCCTCCAGATACGGGGTCAGGGCCTGTTCCAGCAGACCATGCACACCACGACCATGGGCCGCGGCCATTTGGTACACCTCACCCAATGCCAGGGCGTAGAACTCGCCCACCACGGAATCGCCATCCAGACCATCGACCTTGTTGGCCACCAGGAAGACCTTCTTCTTCTGACGACGCAAATGGTTGGCGATGCCGATGTCGGCACTGGTGAGACCGGCACGGGCATCCACCAGGAACAGCACCACGTCGGCCTCCTCGATGGCCAGCAGGGACTGCTCCGCCATGTGCAGCTCTATGCCCTCCTCGGAGCCATCGATACCGCCAGTGTCCACCACGATAAATTCCATTCTGCCCAGCTTGGCCTGGCCGTATTTACGGTCCCGGGTCAGGCCGGGGAAGTCCGCCACCAGGGCATCCCGGGTGCGGGTCAGGCGGTTAAACAGGGTGGACTTGCCCACATTGGGACGGCCCACCAGGGCAACAACAGGTGTCATAATGACCTCATTTATCAAATACAAAGGCCCCTGATCACAGGATCAGGAGCCAAAAAACATAACAGTAACCGGCAGTTAGGGTCGCTGCAGCGCAACCAGATCGCCGCTGCGAGTCTGCAGGTACAGGGTGTCCCCATCCACCAGCGGCGGCACATAGAGGCCATCGCTGTCGTATTGCTGCATCGCCACTATCTGACCGTCCGTATCGCTCAGCCAATACAGATAGCCTTCGCCATCGCCCACCAGCACATAGTCACCAAACACCACGGGGGCAGTCACATTGCGATAGGAGAGCTGATTATTTGCCCAGCGTTCACGACCGTTGGAGCGATCCACCGAGTAGACATGGCCCTTGCTGTCGGTCAGCACCAGATCGATGAGACCGAAGGCCAGATCCTGGTATGAGGCGTAGCGCCGCTTCCACAGCTCATCGCCGCTGATCAGCTTCTGCGCCACCAGCTCACCATTATAGGCAATGGCAAACAGCTCGTTACCCAGCACCAGCGGGGCCGCATCCACATCCACCATGCGGTCCAGCTCGGTGGAACCGCTGGGATTGGCCACCTTGGCCAGGTGCGCCAATTGACCGTTCTCCAGCAGCAAGACGTTCAGGCGACCATCGGCGCGGCCATACAGCACACCGCCAGAGGTGATCACCGGGCGGGAGACGCCACGCAACGTCAGCTTGGGCAGATCGTCACTGGCCGTCCAGAGCAGATGACCGTCCTCGGCATCCAGGGCAAACAGTCGACCGGCCGAGGTATTCACCACCACCTTGCCATCGTCTACCGCCGGCGCCGCCAGAATTTCCCCGGCCACCTCGGTCTGCCACACCAGCTCCCCGGTCTCCTGGGACAGGCAATAGAGCACGCCGTTCTCGGAACCGACAAACAGGTGTTCATAGGACGCAGTCAGGCCACCGGACAGACGCGGGCTGCGACGGTTGTCGTTCACCGGCAGATCCGACAGGTCCTGTTTCCACAGTACCTGGCCATCCTGCTTGTCCAGCGCCACCACCTGGCCATCCCGGGCGGCGGCAAACAGGCGCTCGTCGGCAATCACCGGCGCCAGTTGGGAGTAATAGTTGCCCACCCCATCACCGACGGAGCGCTTCCACAGGGTCTTGGCGGCAAATTGGGTCTGCGCTTGGGGCACAGGATCCATCACTACCACATCTTCCTCGCCACCAAACAGGGAACAGCCCGACAGGGTCAGGGTGACCAGCAGGGGCAGGCTCCAGCGGGACAGGGACTTAGGCTTGCGGCTTGGCATCGGCACTGTCCTCAGCGTTCGCCAGGTCATCCAGCTTGGCAGACACGGCAGCATTGCCGTTGATGCCGGCTGCCGCCAGGGCGGCCTGATAGGCAGTACGGGCCTTGTCCTTTTCGCCCTGCATCAAGAAGAGATCGCCACGCACCTCGGCCACCAGGCCGGCGTAAGCAGTTTCTTTGAGCTCATCCAACAGGTTAAGCGCCGCCGCATAATCACCCTGGGCACCCAGCACCCGCGCCAGACGCAGGGTAGCCAGGGGCTTGAGTTCAGCGTTCTCGCTGGTGGTGGCCACCCGCTTAAGCTGTTCGACCGCCAGCGGCAGCTGGTTTTGCGCAATGGCGGCAGACGCCAGCTGCAGCGCCGCCAGATCGCCATAGGTGTCCTTATGGGCGGCAACGAAGGCTTCGCCGGCCTTGATGGCAGACTCGCCACCGGCCTGCATCTGCTCCATCAGCTGGGCATACTCGGCAGAAGCCGCTTCCTGCTGACCTTGACGATAATCGTTGTAGTAGCGCCAGCTAAACAGGCCCAACAGACCCAGCACTGTGCCAGCGATGATGGACTTGCCGTTCTCCGTCCACCACTGCTTGATGGCCTCGACCTGTTGTTCTTCTGAGTTGTAGATTTCCAAGATTATGCTCCTTTGCCTGCCAGCAGCTGGATCAGCTCGGCTACCTTGAGGGTCTGTTGCTCACCCTGCTTGAGATCCTTGACGGTGACCACGCCCTGGGCCACCTCCTCTTCGCCGAGGATGAGCGCCAACTCGGCACCCACCTTGTCGGCCCGTTTCAATTGCTTCTTGAAATTGCCACCGCCGCAATGGGTCATCAACCGCAGGGCCGGCACGGCTTCCCGCAGCTGCTCCGCCAGGGCAAAGCCCGCCGCCGTCAGTCCGTCCCCCATGGTACAGAGGTAGACGTCAACCGGCGCCTTGGCATTGTCGGTCTTCTCCAGGGTTTCCAGCAGCAGCACCAGGCGCTCCAGCCCCATGGCAAAGCCGACGGCCGGGGTGGCCTGACCACCCAACTGCTCCACCAGACCATCGTAGCGACCGCCGCCACAGACGGTGCCCTGGGCACCCAGGCTCTGGGTGACCCACTCAAAGACGGTGTAGTTGTAGTAATCCAGGCCGCGCACCAGACGCTCGTTCACCTCGTAGGCGATGCCGGCGGCATCCAGCAGCTGACGCAGGCCGTCAAAGTGGGCACGGCTCTGCTCGCCGAAGAAATCGGCCAGCCGCGGTGCATCCGCCAGCAGCGCCTGGATATCGGCGTTCTTGCTGTCCAGCACCCGCAGTGGGTTGCTGTACATGCGACGCTGGCAATCCTCGTCCAGCCGCTCCTTGTGCTGCTCCAAGAAGGCCACCAGGGCGGTACGGTGGGCGGCCCGCTCGTCGCTGGAACCCAGGGTGTTGAGCTGCAGGGTCAGGTGCTCACTGATGCCCAGTTGACGCCACAGCCGGGCGGTCAACAGGATCAGCTCGGCGTCGATATCCGGGCCGTTGAGGCCAAACACCTCCACCCCGAACTGATGAAACTGGCGATAACGCCCCTTCTGGGGACGCTCGTGGCGGAACATGGGGCCGATATACCAGACGCGACGTTCCTGGTTGTAGACCAGACCATGTTCGATACAGGCCCGCACACAACCGGCGGTGCCCTCGGGACGCAGGGTCAGGCTGTCGCCATTGCGATCGTCGAAGGTGTACATCTCCTTCTCGACCACGTCGGTCACCTCACCGATGGCCCGCTTGAACAGGTGGGTCATCTCGACGATGGGCATGCGCATCTCGCTGTAGCCATAAGAGGCCATCAGGTTGCGCAGGGAAGATTCAACCAGTTGCCAGACCGGAGTCTGCTCCGGCAGGCAATCGTTCATGCCGCGAATAGCTTGGATCTGTTTGGCCACGTTGGTACTCGAATGCAGTTAGAAACCAGGGAGAAAAAGTGCCCGCATTATAGGGAGTTTCCCACCCGAGGTAAAACGCCCGGGCGGGAAAGGGACACCGTCATTCGGTGGGCGTCACATCGATGCGATTGCCTTGATCCAGTCGGGCCACCTTGGCACGGATCCGGGCCTCAAGGGCATCCACCAGATCCAGGTTGTCCAGCCGATCCACCCGCTGTCCATCCTCGTACAGGGCGCTCTTCTTGCTGGCGCCGGCCAGTCCCAGGTTGGACACCAGGGCCTCACCAGGACCATTGACCACACAGCCGATGATGGAAACATCCATGGGGGTGACGATATCTTCGAGCCGCTGCTCCAGGGCATTGACGGTGCCGATGACATCAAACTCCTGCCGGGAGCAGGAGGGACAGGCGATGAAGTTGATGCCGCGGGAGCGGATACGCAGGGACTTGAGGATATCGAAGCCCACCTTCACCTCCTCCACCGGATCGGCGGCCAGGGAGATGCGCAGGGTGTCGCCGATGCCATCGGCCAGCAGCATCCCCAGCCCGATGGCGGACTTGACCGCTCCGGCGCGAAAACCTCCGGCTTCGGTGATGCCCAGGTGCAGGGGCTGCTCGATCTGGCGGGCCAGCTGACGATAGGCCTCCACCGCCAGGAAGACATCGGAGGCCTTGACGCTGACCTTGAACTGGTCAAAGTTGAGCCGATCCAAAATGTCCACATGACGCAGGGCCGACTCCACCAGTGCCTCGGGGGTCGGTTCACCGTACTTGTCCATCAGCTCCCGCTCCAGGGAGCCGCCGTTCACACCGATGCGAATGGGGATGTTCCTGTCCCGGGCGCAATCCACCACGGCGCGGATGCGATCTTCGGTGCCTATGTTGCCGGGGTTGATCCGCAGGCAATCGGCGCCGTATTCGGCCACCTTGAGGGCGATGCGATAGTCAAAGTGAATGTCCGCCACCAGGGGCAGGCTCACCTGCTGACGGATCTGAGCAAACGCCTCGGCCGCATCCATGGTGGGGACGGACACCCGCACTATGTCGGCGCCGGCCCGGGCAATGGCCTGGATCTGGGCCACGGTGGCGGCCACATCCGTGGTCCGGGTGTTGGTCATGCTCTGTACCGAGATGGGGGCATCACCCCCAACGGCCACCTTGCCCACCATGATCTGTTTGCTGATCCGGCGCTTGATTGGGGATACCACGTCACTCATACAATCAACTCTTGCTTGGCAGGGTAAAACGGGCCACCTGGCCGGCCTTGAAGCGGGTCATGTCCACCGGCTCGCCGGCGAAATTCAGACTCAGGGCCTGCGGCGCCCCCACCACCAGACGGTACGGGGCCTGGCCGGAGAGCGTCTGCTGCACTCCGGCCTTCTTCAGACCTTCCAGCAGCACCTTGCCGCTGGCATCCGTGATGCGCAGCCAGCAATCGGCCTTGAAGGTCAGTGCCAGTTGCCCGGCCTCAGGGGTAGCAGGGGCACTCTGCGCCGCCGTCACGGCAGCCGCTGACACGGCGTTCGCGGCGGGTGTCAGGGCGGCAGCGGCCGATACGGCCGGTGCGGCGGAAACGGCCGCGCTCACGGTCGCCTGCGCCCCGCTGATGGACTCAGCAGCAGCGGCCACAGCGGCGCTCACCACCGGCTGGCTCGCCGAGACGGCCGGGGCCAGGGATTCGGTGGAGCTGTCCAGCATCCGCATGGTGTCATCCAGATTGCTGGTCTTGGGGGTTTCCGCCGGCTGATGCCACCACCAGGCGAACATGCCCACCGCCAGGACAATAAACGCCAGCCAGGAGGCATAGCGCAGACGGTTCTCGCTGGCCTCGCGGCTGGTGCGGCGGGAGAAGCTGTGCATCTGATGGCCATATTCGGGCGTCCGCTCGGCCATGGCCTCATAAGCCGCCACTATGGGTTCATCAGGGATCCCCAGCAGCTTGGCATAGGACTTGATGTAGCCCCGGGTAAAGGTGCTGGCGGTCTTCTGATCGAAGCGGTCCAGCTCCAGATCCCGGATAAGCGAAACCCGCAGGTTGAGACGGGCGGCTACCTCAGCCTGAGACAGCTGACGCTGCTCACGGGCGGAACGCAACATCAAACCAGGGCTGGGACGGGCATCCTGATCGTCGGATGCCGGAACGGTGTGGGATTCAGTAGTCATTGTTTATGTATCTTTTTGCTTGAGCGGAGTCCGGAAAGCGACGTACCAGCTCGCCGCCGAACTTATGCAATTGGGCCAATTCTCCCAGCTCCTGCGCCAGACGCAAGCGTAGCCACAAACTTTCTGCCGTTTCCGGCAAACCCAACTGGGCGTAGCGGCTAAGCGACACTCCGGCAGCTTCACGCCGATTGGCATCCAGCTCTAGGCTCGTCTTGGCCAACCAGGCCCGGCCCTTGCGGGGATTGTAGCGTACCGCCTGATCGTAATACTGCAAGGCCTTATCCTTGTTGCCCGCCACGCTAGCGCAGTAGCCGGCATTTTCATAGGTATCGTCCATGTCCACATAATCAGGCTGAGTCACCGCCTTGAGGAATTGGCGCTCGGCATCATCGTAGCGTTTTTGCTTACACAGGAAGACGCCATAGTTGTTCATGGCGTTGGCATCTGAACTGTGCAGGGAGAGCAGTTTGCGGTAGGTCGCGTCGGCGGACTTGATATCGCCGACCTTCTGGTAGTAATACGCCAGGGTCAGATAGGCATCGGCATTGTGGGGATCCAGGGAAAGCGCCTTGTCCAGATTAAATCTGGCCTGGCTCAGATCCCCTTTTTTCATGTAGCCCACCGCCAGCTCGACCCGGGTCTTGGCCGCGGCCACCGCATCAACGGATTGGGCGGCACGGGATGTGTTGTTGCCGATATAGGTGGTTTCGGTTACACAGCCGGGCAGCAGCGCCAACACTGCCCAAGCCAACAAGGTGTTAGTTTTCATGCTTTTGAGCAATAACGGACTGGATTTCAAAGCATTTTGACCGAAATACCCTCGTCTTGCATCCGTTTTTTCATGGTTCGCTTGGTTCTGTCGATCACGTCACCTACCAGTTGACCACAGGCCGCATCTATGTCGTCGCCGCGGGTTTTGCGCACTATGACGGTAAAGCCATACTCCATCAGCACCTTGGCGAAACGATCGATCCGGCTGTTGCTGGGCTTGCCGTAGGGGTTGCCCGGGAAGGGATTAAAGGGGATCAGGTTGATCTTGCTCGGCGTGTCCTTCAGAGTCTTGGCCAGCTCGTGGGCATGCTGCATGTCGTCGTTGATGTGATCCAGCAGCACATACTCCACCGTCACCCGCCCCTGGTTGGCATTGGACTTCTCAAGGTAGCGACGCACCGCCGACAGGAAGTCGTCGATGTTGTACTTGTCGTTGATGGGCATGATCTCGGAGCGCAAGGCGTCGTTGGGCGCGTGCAAGGAGATGGCCAGTGCCACGTCAATCATGTCGCCCAGCTTGTCCAGCGCCGGCACCACCCCGGAGGTGGAGAGGGTTACCCGCCGCTTGGACAGTCCGAAGCCGAAGTCATCCATCATCAGCTCCATGGCCGGCACCACGTTGGCCAGATTGAGCAGGGGCTCGCCCATACCCATCATCACCACGTTGGTGATGGGGCGTTTGCCGGTCTCCTTGGAGAAGCCCAGCACCTTGGCCGCCCGCCACACCTGACCGATGATCTCGGACACCTTGAGGTTGCGGTTGAAGCCCTGTTGGGCGGTGGAGCAGAACTTACACTCCAGGGCGCAGCCCACCTGGGAGGAGACGCACAGGGTGGCCCTGTCCTCCTCGGGGATGTAGACGGTCTCCACCTCCTGATCCCCCACCAGCATGGCCCACTTGATGGTGCCGTCCGCGGAGCGCTGTTCCCGGCTGATCTCGGGCGCGCGGATCTCGCAGCGCTGCTGCAGCTTCTCCCGCAGCGTCTTGTTGATGTCGGTCATGGCGGCAAAATCATCACAGCCGAAGTGATAGAGCCACTTCATGACCTGATCGGCACGAAACGGCTTCTCACCGATGTCGGTGAAGAAGGCGCGCATCGCCTTGCGATCCAGATCCAGCAGATTGATTTTTGACTCGCTCATGGGGGCCTCTGTGATGAACTACCAGCTTTGGGGGCGGCATTGTACAAATATTGTTTCAGCTATGCTAGGGAGCCCGGCCGCGGGTGACGGCTAAAACAACAGGGGAGCCTGGGCTCCCCTGTTGGATAGCATGCAACTTTTTGCTGCCGTGTCATTGAGTTAGCGGGTGCGCGGGCAAATCTCTTCCGTGGTGAAAAAATAGGCAATTTCACGCTCCGCCGAGGTGGTGCTATCGGAGCCGTGCACGGCGTTTTGCTGCACCGAGCTGGCATAGTCGGCCCGAATGGTACCGGCCTGTGCCTTGGCGGGATCCGTGGCGCCGATCACCTCCCGGTGACGGCGAATGGCATCCTCGCCTTCCAGCACCTGAACCATGATGGGCCCTGAGGTCATGAACTTGATCAAGGGATCATAAAACGGCTTGCCCTGGTGTTCGGCATAGAAGCCTTCGGCCTGCTCACGGCTCAGATGCAGCATCTTGGCGGCGATGATCTGCAGGCCGGCATTTTCGAAACGATGATAGATGTCGCCGACGAGATTGCGCCCCACAGCGTCGGGTTTGATGATGGAAAAGGTACGTTCAATGGTCATGGACATGGACTCCTTAAGCGCCGTCAAAACAAGGGCGTGCTTCCGATTATACGGATGCACGCCCATCTGACACGGGCAAACAGGCGTTTTTGTTAAATCTTTTAACTAACTCTCACTGCCCTGACCCGCGCGGCTCAAGATTGCGCCACCTGCTGCAGCCAGGCGGCGATGGTGCGCACGCCGTGGCCCTTGCCACCGGGGGCCCACAGGTCGTTGGCGTTCTTCTGATAAGAGGCCGACAAGTCCAGATGCAGCCACTGGTCCACCCCCTTGCCCACAAAACGAGACAGGAAGGCCGCCGCCGTGGTGGCACCCGGTGTGCCTTCGGCGCCGGCGATGTTGCCCAGCTCGGCAAAGGAGGAGCTGAGCATGGGCAGGTGCCAGGCGGCCAGCGGCAGCGGCCAGCACTGCTCCTGCTGGCTGCGGGCCAGCTGGCACAGGGCAAAGGCGTCTTGCTCCTTGAGGCTGAAAACGCCGTGATAATCCCGTCCCAGGGCCACCTTGGCGGCACCGGTCAGGGTCGCGGCATCCAGCAGATAGCGGCAGCCGGTCTCGCTGGCATTGATCAAGCCATCGGCCAGCACCAGGCGCCCCTCGGCGTCGGTGTTCTGCACCTCCACCGTCACGCCGTTGCGATAGGTGAGTATGTCCCCCAGCTTGAAGGCGTTACCGCTCACCAGGTTCTCGGCACAGCACAGGAACAGCTTGATGCGCGCCTTGAGCCCCTGACGGATGGCCAACGCCAGGGCGCCACTGACCATGGCGGCGCCGCCCATGTCGGACTTCATGGGCAGCATCACATCAGAGGGTTTGAGGCTGTAACCACCGGAGTCGAAGGTGATGCCCTTGCCCACCAGACAAGCCAGCACAGGCGTGCTGTCATCGCCACTGGGGTTGTAGTCCAGCTCCAGCAGCACAGGCGGACGATCGCTGCCACGGCCCACGCCGTAGATCCCCACCATGCCCAGCTCCCGCAGCTCCTCGCCGACGATGAAGCGGGTCGATACCGCCTCGGGCGCCTGGCGGCGGATAAATTCGGCGGCCTGCTCGCTCAGGCTCTGGGGATAGATGTCTTCCGGCGTGCCGTTGGTGATCTCCCGCACCCAGCGGGTGCATTCCAGCAAGGCGTCCAGTTGCGCCTGCTCGGCCACCGGCATCTCCCCCAGGTAGAGGCTCTGCTTGCCGCGGGGATTGTAGAAGCCCTGATAGAAGGCATAGCGCCGCTCCAGATCCCAGCCCTCGCCGGACAGACAAACCTGCTTGATCCCCTGACCATCCAGACGACGGCCGGCGCGCTGGATCTGACGCAGCCACTCCCCGGCGTCGGCCCCCAGATGGATCAGGGCGCCGGTGGAGACAAAACTCAGCAGGGCCTGCTCGCCCCATTGGGGGTCGGCAGGCTGTTGGGACAACAGAATCTTCATGACAGCAGACATGCGAAGGGATCCTTATGATGCAACAAGACAAAAACAGACCAGGCCACCCGCAGGTGGCCTGTTGATACTATTCCTCGTCCAGCTCGCCGAGCCAGGCCAGGATGATGGCTTCCAGAATGGCTTCGTTGGAATGGGCCGGATCATCGTCAAACTCCGGTAGCTCACAGACCCACTGGTGCAGATCGGTGAAACGTACCTGACGGGGATCCTGCTGGGGAAACCGCTCGGCCAGGGCCAGGGCTATCTCCAGGCTGTCTATCCACTTGAGGGACATGTGACCTCCTTTCCTGTCCAGCCAGGGACGTCAGTGACGCTCCGAGGCCAGGTTGATGGTGTATTTGGGGATCTCAACCACCAGATCCTCATCCGCCACCTTGGCCTGACAGCTCAGCCGGGATTGCGGCTCCAGCCCCCAGGCCTTGTCCAGCATATCATCCTCCAGCTCATCACTGGGCTCAAGGGAATCGAACCCCTCCCGGACGATGCAGTGGCAGGTGGTACAGGCGCAGGACTTCTCACAGGCATGCTCAATCTCGATATGATTGCGCAGCGCCACATCCAGTATGGTCTCTCCGCTCTGGGCCTCCAGCACGGCGCCCTCCGGGCAGAGGGTTTCATGGGGCAATACAATGATTTTCGGCATGTTACACCTTGTCGATTTGTTGTCCCTGCAGCGCGCGGCGAATGGAGTCATCCATGCGGCGGGCGGCAAATTCAGCGGTGGCGTGCTCCACCGCGGCGATGGCGGAGACGATGGCATCCAGCTCCGTTCCCTGGCGCGCTTGGCGCAGATGGCCCAGCGCCGTCTCGATGACGGCGCGATCGGCCCGCTCCAGCAGCCGCTCGCCATCGGCAAGCAGGGCCTGGCTGACGCTCTCGATCACCCGATCGGCCTCCACCTGCTGTTCCACCAGCATGCGGGCCTGCACATCCGCCTCGGCATGGGCGATGGAGGCCCGCAGCATGTCGGCGATCTGACTCTCCTGCAGACCATAGGAGGGTTTGACCTCGATATGGGCCTGCACCTGGGTGCTAGTTTCCATGGCGGTCACCGACAGCAGGCCGTCGGCATCCACCTGGAAGGTCACCCGAATGTGGGCCGCCCCGGCTGCCATGGGGGGAATACCCCGCAACTCGAAACGAGCCAGGGAACGGCAATCGGCCACCAGCTCCCGCTCGCCCTGCACCACGTGGATGGCCATGGCAGTCTGGCCGTCCTTGAAGGTGGTGAACTCCTGGGCGCGGGCCACCGGCAGGGTGGTGTTGCGGGGGATGATCTTCTCGGTAAGCCCCCCCATGGTCTCCAGCCCCAGGGACAGGGGGATCACATCCAGCAGCAGCATCTGGTTGTCGGGCTTGTTGCCCACCAGCACATCTGCCTGGATGGCGGCCCCCAGAGCCACCACCTTGTCCGGGTCTATGCTGGTGAGCGGCGGCTGGCCAAAGTAGGCCGCCACCTGCTCCCGCACCAATGGCACCCGGGTGGAGCCCCCCACCATCACCACCTCCAGCACCTCGTCGGCACTGACACCGGCATCCTTGAGGGCGCGGCGGCAGGCCAGCAGGGTCTTCTTGACGAGCGGCTGAATGAGGGCATCAAACTGGTTGCGGCTCAGCTCCCCCTGCCAACCGAGGAAGGAGAGGGTGAGGCTGTCCTGGGCGGTGAGCCGCTCCTTGGCCTCGCAGGCCAAGTCCAGCAGCTGGCGCTGCTCCTGGGGCGTCAGGGCCCGATCCAGGTTCAGCTGGGCCAGCAGCCAGTCGCCCAGGGCATGGTCGAAGTCATCGCCGCCCAGGGCAGAGTCGCCACCGGTGGCCAGCACCTCAAACACACCCCGGTGCAACCGCAGGATGGAGATATCGAAGGTGCCGCCGCCCAGATCGTAGACGGCGATGAGCCCCTCCTGCCCCGAGTCCAGCCCGTAGGCCACGGCAGCGGCGGTGGGTTCGTTCAGCAGGCGCAGCACATGCAGGCCCGCCAATCGGGCGGCATCCTTGGTGGCCTGGCGCTGACCATCGTTGAAGTAGGCCGGTACCGTCACCACCACCCCATCCAGGCTGGCGCCCAGGCTCTGCTCGGCGCGCTGGGCCAGGTTTTTCAGGATCTGTGCGGAAACCTGCACCGGGTTGACGGCACCCGCGGCTGTCTGCACCTGCACCAGGCCCCCCTCCCCTTCGACCAGCTGATAGGGCAGCCGGCTGCCATCCACATCGGCCAGAGACTTGCCCATCAGCCGCTTGATGGAGGAGAGAGTGTTGAGGGGATCCTGGGCGGCCTGCTGCTTGGCCTGCCAGCCCACCAGGGTACCGTCCTGGCCGTATCGCACCACCGAGGGCAGGATCACCTCGCCGTCGGCATCCGCCAGTGCCTCGGCCTGACCGCTGCGCACCACGGCCACCAGGGAATTGGTGGTGCCCAGATCGATGCCTACGGCCCACTTGTGCTGATGGGGGGCGGCACTCTGGCCGGGCTCTGCAATGTGTAATAACGCCATCTGTTTAATCGTCCAACAAAGAGTCTTCCAGCCGCTCCAGCTCCAGCTGCAGCTTGGCCATGAATTTGAGTTTGCGCACCCAGTCTGCCGCCGCAGGCCACTCACCCGCCGCCAGGGTCTGGCTCAAGGCGGTCTGCATCTGGCGCTGGGTCAAGGAGAGTTCCTCTGCCAGATTAGCGGAGGCCAGCAGGGGAGCCGTTGCCGCAGGCAAGGCCTCCAGGGCCTCGCGCCAGGCCCACTGCTGTTCGAGAAAGTCCAGATCCTGCAGGGTTTGCTGTTCGCCACGGATCTCCAGTCCCTGCAGGCTCAGCAGGTACTCGGCTCGCGCCACGGGTTCCTTGAGGGTATTGAAGGCGGCATTGATCTCGGCGGCCCACTGCAAGGCCCGACTGCGATCCGCCTCACTGGCGGCGGCAAACTTGTCCGGATGGTACTGCTGCTGCAGCTGACGGTAGCGACTGGCCAGTTCAACCGAGTCCAGTTCAAAGGCGATGGGAAGATGGAAGATCTCGAAATAGTTCACCCGGCGCTCCAGCACAAAAACAAGCGGCCGGCTGGGGAGCCGGCCTGACGGGCCTAGACGGTGAAGCTCTCACCGCATCCGCACTCGTCCTTGACGTTGGGATTATGGAATTTAAAGCCCTCGTTGAGTCCTTCTTTGACGAAGTCCAACTCGGTGCCGTCAAGATAAAGCAGGCTCTTGCTATCCACCACCACCTTGACGCCATGCTGCTCGAAAATTTGATCGTCAGCGTCGCTCTCGTCAACAAACTCCAGCACATAGGCCATGCCAGAGCAGCCGGAGGTCTTGATGCCCAGCCGGACACCTAGGCCCTTGCCCCGGTTGGCCAGAAAAGTTTGCACGCGGTTTGCCGCCGCTTCGGTCAGGGTGATGGCCATGGCTTGCTTCCTTCTTATTCCAGACCTTTCTTCTGCTTGTAGTCGGCGATGGCGGCCTTGATGGCATCCTCCGCCAGGATGGAGCAGTGGATCTTGACGGGCGGCAGCGCCAGCTCTTCGGCGATGGCGGTGTTCTTGATGGCCGCCGCCTCATCCAGTGTCTTGCCCTTGACCCACTCGGTCACCAGGGAGCTGGAGGCGATGGCAGAACCACAACCATACGTCTTGAACTTGGCATCCTCGATGACACCGGCTTCGTTGACCTTGATCTGCAGCTTCATCACGTCGCCGCAGGCCGGCGCCCCCACCATGCCGGTGGCCACATCCGGATCATCCTTGCTGAAGGAACCGACGTTGCGCGGATGCTCGTAATGATCGATTACTTTTTGACTGTATGACATGTCACACCTCCTACCTATTCCGTGCAGTGCTGAATAATGCCGTGCAGCGCTTAATGATGTACCCACTCGACCTTGCTCAGGTCGATGCCGTCTTTATACATGTCCCACAGGGGCGACATCTCCCGCAACCGGTCGATGGACTCGTTGATCAGGGTGACGGCGTAATCTATCTCTTCTTCGGTGGTGAAGCGGCCGATGCTGAAGCGGATGGAGCTATGGGCCAGCTCATCGTTGAGCCCCAGGGCACGCAGCACGTAGGAAGGTTCCAGACTGGCCGAGGTACAGGCAGAACCGGACGACACCGCCAGATCCTTGAGGGCCATCATCAGGGACTCCCCTTCCACGTAGTTGAAGCTGACGTTGAGGTTGCCCGGCACCCGCTTCTCCAGGGAACCGTTGATATACACCTCTTCGATGTCCTTGATGCCATTCCACAGGCGATCCCGCAGGGCCAACACGTGTTCGGCCTCCTGGGCCATCTCTAGCTTGGCCAGGCGGAAGGCCTCCCCCATGCCCACGATCTGATGGGTCGGCAGGGTGCCAGAGCGCATGCCACGCTCATGACCGCCACCATGCATCTGAGCCTCCAGACGTACCCGCGGCTTGCGACGCACGTACAGGGCACCTATGCCCTTGGGGCCGTAAATCTTGTGGGCCGACAGGGACAGGAGATCCACCTTCATGGCCTCGACGTCGATGGGCAGCTTGCCGGCGCTCTGGGCCGCATCCACGTGGAAGAATACCTTCTTGGCCCGGCACAACTCACCGATGGCGGCTATGTCCTGGATCACGCCGATCTCGTTGTTCACATGCATCAGGCTCACCAGGATGGTGTCGGGGCGCAGGGCCGCCTCCACCTGTTGCAGGCTGATGATGCCATCGGCCTGCGGCTCCAGATAGGTCACCTCGAAGCCCTGCCCCTCCAGATAACGGCACGGATCCAGCACGGCCTTGTGTTCGGTCTTGCTGGTGATGATGTGCTTGCCCTGTTTCTCATAGAAGTGAGCAATACCCTTGATGGCCAGGTTGTCGGACTCGGTGGCACCGGAGGTGAAGACGATCTCGCGCGGATCGGCACCGATCAGATCGGCCACGTGGTTACGCGCCTCGTCCACCAGCTCTTCGGCTTGCCAGCCAAAACGGTGAGAGCGGGATGCCGGATTGCCAAAGGTGCCGTCCAGGGTCAGGCACTGCATCATCTTCTCTGCCACCCGGGGATCCACCGGGCAGGTGGCTGAATAATCCAGATAAATCGGCAGCTTCATGGTCTACTCCAAATTCTGCGTATCTTGTCTGCTTGCAAGCCAAGCTGGCTTAGCGGGCCACACGATCCAGCGGCATGGTGAGAATGCTGGCCTTGTGACTGTGTTTATCCTGCTGTTGCGCCACCTGCTTGACCTCCGCCTGGGCCACCAGTTCGGCCAGGGTGATGTCGTCAAGAAAGTTGCTGATCCGATCGCTCAGATCCCGCCACAGGGAGTGCGTCAGGCATTGTACTCCCCCCTGGCAGCCATGTTGACCATGACAGCGGGTGGCATCCACAGATTCATTGACCGCGGCTATCACCTGGCCGACGGAGATCTCACCGGCGGGCATCCCCAGGCGGTAACCGCCGCCAGGACCACGCACGCTGGACACCAGCCCCTGCTTGCGCAGGCGGGAGAACAGCTGCTCCAGATAGGACAGGGAGATGCCCTGCCGTTCGGAAATATCGGCCAGCGGCACGGGCCCCAGGTCGGTGTGCAAGGCCACATCCAGCATGGCAGTGACGGCGTAACGTCCTTTGGAAGTCAGTCTCATGGCGATGGTCACCCGTTTGTTAAACCTGGGATGACTATTCCATGACTGACTATTTCAGTCAAGTATTTAACCCCTGTGTTTACTCAACTATTTTTCTCATGCCCACTGGCCCGCTGGGCCGCGGTGAGGATGCCACGCAAGATGTTCAGCTCAACGCTGTCGGGGCGCGCCCGGTTATACAGACGACGCAACTTATTCATCACCTGGCCGGGGTGATCCTCGCGCAAGAACCCCACCTGAGTCAGGGTCCGCTCCAGATGGTGATAAAAGCCCTCCAGCTCGGCTTGCGAGGGATAAGCCAGCGGCTCAGCTTCCACCACCAGCGGTTCGGTGGTCAGGTCGGCCAGCCAGGCCTGCCGCACCTCATAACAGAGGGTCTGCACTGCCATGGCCAGGTTCAGGGAGCTGTATTCCGGATTGGCCGGAATGCAGACATGAAACTGGCACTGTTGCAGCTCCTCGTTGGTCAGGCCGGTACGCTCCCGGCCAAACACCAGGGCCACCTGGGCCCCCTGCCCTTCGGCAAACAGCTTGGCCGCCGCCTCTTTGGGCGCCAGCATGGGCCATTGCAGGGTCCGGGAGCGGGCACTGGTGCCGATCACCAGCTGACAATCGGCAATGGCTTCTGCCAGGGTCGGCACCGTCTTCACATTGGCCAGAATATCCACGGCACCGGCCGCCATGGCGGTCGCGCGGCCATCCACCGGCTCCTGGGGATCCACCAGCACCAGCTGACTGATGCCCATGGTCTTCATGGCCCGGGCGGCGGAGCCTATGTTGCCGGGATGGGAGGTGTTCACCAGAACGACGCGCAGATTGTCGAGCATCTTGCAAAACCCTGTCTAAAAATCCGGGGGCAAATCCTACCACAGCCGTCTGTCTTTGCCCCCTTTTCGTCAACGGGCAAGCCGTATGTGTATTTTTTGCACATCTTTATTGACTGGCGCTATGATGGGGTTGAAGACCTCTAAACAGGAGTGCCGCCATGCTGCCTGCCTTTGTGTATGAGTCCTTGCCCAAGATCTATCTGGTATGTGGCCTGCTGTTGCTGCTACAAGCCAACTCGCCCCTGGTACTGCTGGCGGGCAGCCTGGTCTATCTGGCGGCCGCCCTGGTCTGGAGCATGCGCTCCGGCAACCGGCGCACCGATATCACCATCTATCCCGACAAGCACCTCTTCCTGCCTGACAGCCTGTATGAACTCAAGCCCTTTGCCTATGGTGCGCTGGCGCTATTGTTGTGGCGCGTTCCGCAACAGCAATGGTGGCAGCTGCTTTCCCTGACGCTGGGCGCCTGGGCCTTGTTGAGCCTGTATCTGCGCGCCCGACATCGCCGCTGCCGCCTGCCTTACCGATGAGGCTTATTGCGGCGCCAAGCTGACCGAACCACCGGCAAGACGCTCATCGGCTGACTGAATGAAGCCGGCCAGCTCTCCCAGGCCACGCCGCAGCAGGCTGGGCAGCTGACTCAAATCCAGGCTGTCCAGCAGGTTCTTCACCTCCAGCCCCAGCTCGGTGTCCCCTTCGATTTTGAGGCGTCGCTGAAAGAACAGGCTATCGGGGTCCTCCTTGCGCCCGGCGATCAGGATGAGATCGTTGAGCCCGCCGCTGAAGCTGACGTCCTGCACAGGCGCCTGCTCCAGTACCTGAAGCTGACCATCGACCAGGGTGATGAAGCAGTGCAAACCCAGATCGGTCACCGCCACCTTGAGGTATTTGCCGGCCAAAAAGTCGAAATCCCCATCGGCCAGGGCCTCGGCACACACCTTGCGCAAGGCCAGATTCAACAGACGCTGCTGCAGGGCAAAGGGCAGCAAGGACAGGGGCGGACGCAACAGATCCGGTGCATGTTTCACCAACATGCGTTTGGCGGCTAACAACACAACTGGGCTCCTTTGAGGGGTCAAAACGGCCTATCTAACCACAGGCCGGCATTCGTCATGCTGTTGAAAATCAATTTTTTATGTTGCCGCACCCCGATACTGCACCAGGTCAAAACCCTGGCTCGTCACTCTGGCTAGAATCCTGCCGTTGTTAGCCTCAGTAACGAGCCAGATATGGAACTACTCTGTCCGGCGGGCAATCTGCCTGCCTTGAAGACGGCCATCGACCAGGGTGCCGATGCCGTCTATATCGGATTGAAGGACGATACCAATGCCCGGCACTTCGCCGGTCTTAACTTTGACGACAAGAAGCTGGCCCGCGGGGTGGAGTATGTCCACCAACATGGCCGCAAGCTGCACATCGCCATTAACACCTTCGCCCATCCGGGTGCCAGCCGCCGTTGGCAGGCCGCCGTGGACAAGGGCGCGGATCTGGGGGCCGATGCCCTCATCATCGCCGACCTGGCAGTGCTGGAATATGCCAGCGAGCGCTATCCCGAGATGGAGCTGCACCTGTCGGTACAGGCCTCCGCCACCAATGCCGCGGCAATCCGCTTCTACCAGCAGGCCTTCAACATCCGGCGGGTGGTGCTGCCACGGGTGCTGTCTATCCATCAGGTGCGTCAATTGGCCAAGGAGAGCACAGTCCCCCTGGAGGTGTTTGCCTTTGGCAGCCTGTGCATCATGGCCGAGGGACGCTGCTACCTCTCCTCCTACCTGACCGGGGAGAGCCCCAACACGGTGGGGGCCTGTTCACCGGCCCGCTTCGTGCGCTGGGCGGAAACCCCGGCAGGGCTGGAGTCCCGCCTCAACGAGGTGCTGATCGATCGCTATGCGCCTGGGGAAAACGCCGGCTATCCCACCCTGTGCAAGGGACGTTACCAGGTGGGCGATCACACCTTCCACACCCTGGAAGAACCCACCAGCCTTAATACCCTGGCCCTGTTGCCGGAGCTGTTCGACATGGGAGTCTGCTCGGTGAAGATCGAGGGCCGCCAGCGCAGCCCGGCCTATGTGGAGCAGGTCACCCGGGTGTGGCGCGCCGCCATCGACAGCTACCGTCGGGATCCCGCCAGCTACCAGGTGGCCCCCCAGTGGGATGCCCAGTTGGCGGCGGTCTCCGAAGGCAGCCAGACCACCCTCGGCGCCTATCACAGACAATGGCAGTAAGGAGTCGCAGATGAAGTATGCCCTGGGGCCACTGCTCTATTTTTGGAACAAGGCTGACACGCAAGCCTTTTACGACGCGGCCCGCCACAGTGCGGCGGACATCATCTATCTGGGCGAAACCGTCTGCAGCAAGCGGCGAGAGCTCAAGCTGGGCGACTGGCTCGAGCTCGCCCATGGCCTGCGGCAAGCCGGCAAGGAGGTGGTGCTGTCCACCCTGGCGCTGATCCAGGCCCCTTCCGAGCTCAATGAGCTGGCCAGCTGGCTGGACAACGGTGACTTCAGCATCGAGGCCAACGATCTGGGTACGGTGCAGCTGTTGGCCGAGCGCAGGCTGCCCTTCACCTGCGGGCCGGCCATCAACTGCTACAACGCCGAGGTCATTCGCCTGCTGCTGGCTCGCGGAATGCAGCGCTGGGTCATGCCGGTGGAGCTCTCCGGCCAGTGGCTGGGCGAGGTGCTGGCGGAGTGTCAGGCCCATGGGCTGCGGGAGCGCTTTGAGGTGGAGGTGTTTGCTTACGGTCACCTGCCGCTGGCCTATTCGGCCCGCTGCTTCACCGCCCGAGCGGTAAACCGCCCCAAGGACAAGTGCCTCAAGGCCTGTCTGGATTATCCCTTGGGGATGCCGACCCGCAGCCAGGAGGGTGAACAGGTGTTTGTGCTCAACGGCATCCAGACCCAGTCAGGTCACTGCTATAACCTAGTCAATCAACTGCCGGAGATGGCCGGCCTGGTGGATGTGGTACGGCTCAGCCCGCAGGCAGACACCCTGGACTGGCTTACGCGCTTTCGTGCCAATGAGCGCGGACAGGCCCCCCAGCCGTTGCAACAGCAACAGGACTGCAACGGTTACTGGCGCCGTATCGCCGGCATGAGCCTGGTGGACTAGCAGCGAAAAGGCCCCGAAAGGGGCCTTTTTAGTCTCAATGTCGCGATCTCGGCCTGCTCAGCCGGCATCATCCTCGTCATCGCGGCCATCCCCTTGGGGGGCCAGCAACTGCAGCTCCAGCCGGGCATAACGATGCTCGATAAAGTCATAGACATTGTTGGCTAACGAGAGTTTGAAGTAGTTGACCGCCTTGTCATCGTTGCCCTGCAATTGACTCAACTTGGCAAAGTAGAAGTAGGCCTCGCACAGGCGTTCGGCCAACTCGCGGTTATCCCGCGACTCTTGCTCCACCCCCTGCAGGAACTGATCGATACCTTGCTTGCCGGCAAACACGGCAACGATGCGCCAGCCCCATTCGTCGCTGTGACGCTGATTGTAGCGCCGCTGCAACTCCTGGAAGGCCATCTTGGGATCCAGCTTACTCTCGGCCAAGTACAGCCAGAGCACCCGGTAAGGGTCTTCCGGCTTGTGACGGTAAAACTCCGCCAGATCCTTCACCGCCAGCTTGGTGCGACCACCGTAATAGAGGGCAATGCCGCGGTTGAGATAGGCATAGTCATAATCGGGCATCAACTCGAGGGCGGAGTCGAAGGCATCATAGGCCTCATCGAAGCTCTGTTGTTCGGTCAGGTAGACACCGATAAAGTTATAGGCCTCGGCAAAATCCGGTCGCTCCCGCAGGGCGCGAGTGAAGTCGATGCGCGCCATGGTGCGCAGCCCCACCCGATCAAACACCACGCCGCGCTCATAAAACAACTCGGCACGTTGTTCATTGTTCAGCTCACTGCTGGAAAGCAATTGACCAAGTCGAGCCAACGCCAGCTCACTCTGATAAGAGACCTGCAATGGGGTTGCCAACACCACCTCGGTATCCGTTGCTGGCGAGGGGGAGATGGTAGGCTTGCCTTGGCTACTGCAACCGGCCAGTGTAATGAGAAACAGGGCGTTTAAAGCGGCCCAGGACAGATCCCTAAAGTGCAAAGATGGCTCCGAAAAACCCGCTGGTCTGAGTCTGCTATGTTAAGTGCCGTCGTGCCCTTTGTCATGCTCAGCCCCTCAGATAAAAGCTGACACTCGGTAAAGTTTTCTACTTGACAATTGCATGACAGAAAAAAAGAGCGCCTCGCGGCGCTCTTGCTCAGGGCTCCAGATCCGCCCCTTCTTTTTCCACCTCGACAGGCATCAGATTCTCCCTGTCCATCTTGAGGAACATGGCCCAGGCACTGGCCACATAGATGGAGGAGTAGGTACCAAAGCCAATACCGATCAGCAAGGCGGTGGCAAAACCATGGATCAGGGGACCCCCTTGAGCAAACAGGGCGATAACCACGAACAGAGTGGTACCCGAAGTGATCAGGGTTCGGCCCAATGTCTCGGTCATGGCCACGTCCAGGATCTGGGGAATGGTCATGTTGCGCAACTTGCGCGCATCTTCCCGCACCCGGTCGAACACCACTATGGTGTCGTTTAGAGAGTAACCCACCACAGTCAGCACGGCGGCCAGCACCGTCAGATCGAACTCCAGCTGCCACCAGGAGAAGATCCCCAGGGTGACGATGACGTCATGCGCCAACGAGAGCACGGCACCGGTAGCCATCCGCCACTCGAAGCGAACCGCCACATAGATCAGGATACAGGCCAAGGCAGCAAAGATGGCCAGCATCCCCTGCTCCGCCAATTCCTGCCCCACCGCCGGGCCAACAAACTCAACCCGGGTCAGCTGAGCCTGGTTATCCAGCTGCTTGGCCGCCTTGAGTACCCCATCGGCGATGGATTGCTGGCTGACCTCCCCCTTGGGGGCCATGCGGATCAACACATCCCGGTTGGAGCCGAAATGTTGCACCACGGCACCTTCCAGTTGCGCCTGGTTCAAGGCCTCGCGCATGGCAGGCAGTTGTGCCTCCTGGCTGAACTTGACCTCCACCACGGTACCGCCGGTAAAGTCCAAGCCCCAGTTCAGCCCCTTGGTGGCCAGAGCAAAGACGGACAGACCCACCAGCAACAGCGACAGCAAGGTCGCCGGCTTGGCAAAGCGCATGAAGGGGATAGTTATTCCCGGTTTCAACAATACAAACATGGCCTACCCCTAGATGGACAGCTTGGTGAGACGCTTGCCGCCCCACGCCAGATTCACCACGGCACGGGTGCCTGTGATGGCGGTAAACATGGAGCAGAGGATGCCGATCATCAGCACCAGCGCAAACCCACGCACAGGCCCGGTTCCCACCGCAAACAGGATGAAGGCGGTGATCAGGGTGGTGATGTTGGAGTCGGCTATGGTGGCAAAGGCGCGCTCATATCCCAGATGAATCGCCTGCTGTACCGGTCTGCCATTGCGCAGCTCCTCGCGGATCCGCTCGTAGATCAGCACGTTGGCATCCACCGCCATCCCCACCGTCAGCACGATACCGGCGATGCCCGGCAGCGTCATGGTCGCCCCCGGGATCATGGACATGACCCCCACCATCAGCACCACGTTGAGCGCCAAGGCCAGGTTGGCCACCAGGCCGAACATGCGGTAGTAGACGACCATGAAGATCATCACCACCGCCAGACCAAACATCATGGCCTGCATGCCGTTGTCGATGTTTTGTTGACCCAGGCTGGGGCCTATGGTGCGCTCTTCAACGATCTGGATGGGCGCGATCAGGGCACCGGCCCGCAGCAGCAGCGCCAGGTTATGGGCTTCCTGCGGGTTATCGATGCCGGTGATGCGGAAGTTGCTGCCCAGACGCGACTGTATGGTCGCCACGTTGATCACTTCTTCTTGCTTGCGGAACTTGCGCTTGCCATCGGCACCCGGTTCACCCACCGGCTTGTACTCAATGAAGACGGTGGCCATGGCCTTGCCCACGCTGTCCTTGGTGAAGGTGGACATCTTGTTGCCCCCCTGACCATCCAGCTTGATGTTGACCTGCGGCCGGCTGTACTCATCCACGCCGGACTGGGCGCCGATGATGTGATTCCCGGTCAAGATGACCCGCTTCTGCAAGACCACGGGACGACCGTTACGATCCTGATACAGCTGAGAGTTGGCCGGTACCCGGCCTTGCATGGCGCTGGCCAGATCGGCCGTATCATCCACCAGACGGAATTCCAGGGTGGCCGTGGCGCCAAGGATCTCCTTGGCCCGGGCGGTATCCTGGATACCCGGCAGTTCCACCACGATGCGGTCTGTGCCCTGACGTTGAACCAAGGGCTCGGCCACCCCCAACTCGTTCACCCGGTTACGGATGATGGTGATGTTCTGCTCCAGGGCGTACTCGCGGATCTCCTTGAGCTTGGCCTCGCTCATGCTGGCCTTGAGCCAGAATTGCTCTTGAGCATCATATTGCTCGAACTGCAGATCTGAGTGCTGCTTGCGCAACATCGCCAGCCCTTTTTGCTGGGCATCGGCGTCCCGGAAGGCCACCAGCACCTTGTCGCCATCCCGGCGCACACCGGCGTAGCGCACCTTGTCCTCGCGCAGCTGGGTACGGAAGTCCTGCACCGTCTGATCCATGGACTTGTTGATGGCCTCGGTCATGTCCACTTCCATCAGAAAGTGCACACCACCCCGCAAGTCCAGGCCCAACTTCATGGGACCGGCACCCAGACGGGTCAGCCACTCGGGTGTGGCCGGGGCCAGGTTCAGGGCGACGATGTACTGCTCACCCAGCGCCTCAGCCACCAGATCCTTGGCCCGCAGCTGATCGTCGGCTTTGTTGAAGCGCACCAGCACCTGCCCCTTGTCCAGAGCGGCAGATTTCACCTGGATTCCCGCCTGTTCAAGGGAACTCTTCACCTGATCCAGGGTAGCCAGCTCTACCTCATGACCACGGGAGCCAGACACCTGCAGAGCCGGGTCTTCCCCGTATAGATTGGGCGCTGCATACAGGAAGGCGACGGCGAGCACCAGGCACACCATCAGGTACTTCCACAGCGGATACCGATTTAACACGGCAGCCTCCTTGGGCTATTTACATGGACTCGATGGTGCCCTTGGGCAGGATGGCGCTGACGAAGTCTTTCTTGATGGTGATGTTGGTATCACCGTTCAGAGCCAGCACCAGGTAGTCGCTGTCGGCAGTGACCTTGACGATCTTGCCAACCAGGCCGCCGTTGGTGAGCACTTCATCGCCCTTGTTCAGGGAGGACATCAGGTTCTTGTGGTCTTTGACGCGCTTAGCCTGGGGACGGTAGATCATGAAGTAGAAGATCAGGCCGAACACGGCCAGCATGATGATCATTTCCAGACCACCACCGGCGGCAGGGGCGGCACCGGCGTTGGCATAAGCGTTAGAGATAATACCCATACTGTTTCCTCGTTAATGGCAAGTAGTGATTGTTCTGATTTCAGTCGGCCAGTTCGGGAACTGGCTTGCCCTGACGCTGATAAAAATCAGCCACAAAGTGGTCTAATGTACCCGCATCAATTGCGTCCCGCAAACCCTGCATCAGGCGCTGGTAATAACGCAAGTTGTGGATGGTGTTGAGGCGCGCACCCAGGATCTCGTTGCAGCGATCCAGGTGGTGCAGATAGGCCCGACTGTAGTGCTGACAGGTGTAGCAGTCACAATGGGGATCGAGCGGCCCAGTGTCATCCCTGTGCTTGGCGTTGCGGATTTTGACCACACCGTCTGTGGTAAACAAGTGGCCGTTGCGCGCATTGCGGGTCGGCATCACGCAATCGAACATGTCGACGCCACGACGCACCCCCTCCACCAGATCCTCGGGCTTGCCCACCCCCATCAGATAGCGAGGCTTATCCGCCGGGATCTGTGGACAGACGTGCTCCAGGATGCGATGCATGTCCTCCTTCGGCTCTCCCACCGCCAGACCGCCGACGGCGTAGCCGTCGAAACCGATATCCAGGAGACCGGTCATGGAAATATCCCGCAGATCCTCATACACGCCGCCCTGAATGATACCAAACAGCGCATTGGCATTGCCCAGGCCGTCGAAACGCTCGCGGGAGCGCTTGGCCCAACGCAGGGACATCTCCATGGACTTTTTCGCCACCTCCCAGGTGGCCGGATAGGGGGTGCACTCGTCGAAGATCATCACCACATCCGAGCCCAGGTCGTACTGGATCTCCATGGAGGCTTCGGGGGACAAGAAGATGCGCTCACCATTCACCGGGTTGCGAAAATGCACCCCTTCTTCGGTGATCTTGCGGATATCCCCCAGGCTAAACACCTGAAAACCACCGGAGTCGGTGAGGATGGGACCATGCCAGTTCATGAAGTCATGGAGATCGCCGTGCTTCTTCATCACCTCCTGCCCCGGGCGCAGCCAGAGGTGGAAGGTATTGCCCAGCAGTATCTCGGCGCCGGTGGCCTTCACCTCTTCAGGCGTCATGCCCTTCACGGTGCCATAGGTGCCCACCGGCATGAAGGCCGGCGTTTGCACCGTGCCGCGTTCAAACACCAGCTCACCACGGCGAGCGCGGCCCTGGGTCTTTTTCAATTCAAATTTCATGCTTACCTCTTGGGTCAGAGAAACAGTCTGACGCTCAGACAACCTCACCCCTTCGCGGCATCGCGACGGGTGACAAACATGGCATCGCCATAACTAAAGAAACGGTAGCGCTCGGCCACCGCCGCCTGATAGGCCGCCATCACCTGCTCATAACCGGCGAAGGCCGATACCAGCATGATGAGGGTGGATTCGGGCAGGTGGAAATTGGTGACCATGGCATCCACCAGGGCAAAGCGATAGCCGGGGTAGATGAATATATCCGTGTCGCCAAAGAAGGGTTGCAGCGACTTGCCCTGTGCTAGGCTGGCCTGGGCGGCACTCTCCAACGAGCGGACCGAGGTGGTGCCCACGGCGATCACCCGTCCACCACGGGCCCGGGTGCTGGCGATCTGATCCACCACCTGCTGGGAGACCTCGGCATACTCGCTGTGCATCTTATGCTCCAGCACATTGTCCACCCGCACCGGCTGGAAGGTGCCCGCCCCCACATGCAGGGTGACGAAGGCCAGATCCACGCCCTTGTCCTTGAGCGCTGCCAACAGTGGCTCATCAAAGTGCAGCCCGGCGGTGGGCGCCGCGACAGCCCCCGGTTTGGCGTTATAAACGGTCTGGTAACGCTCCTTGTCCGCCTGCTCATCGGGCCTATCGATATAGGGTGGCAGCGGCATATGACCAATCCGGTCCAGAATCGTCAACACCTCGTCTTCACCGTCAAAGGCCAGCTCGAACAAGGCATCATGTCGGGCCACCATGACAGCCATCACGCCATCATCAAATTGCAGTGCTGTGCCTGGCTTCGGTGCCTTGGAGGCGCGCACATGGGCCAGGATACGGTGTTGGTCCAACACCCGTTCCACCAGCACCTCCACTTTGCCACCACTGATTTTTTGGCCATGCAGGCGCGCAGGGATCACCCGGGTGTTATTGAACACCAGCAGGTCCCCCGGTTTGACTAAGTCCAGAATGGCAGGAAAACGGGTATGGGTCAGCTGGCCGGTGGGGCCGTCCAGCACCAGCAGGCGACTGCCGGTACGCTCAGCCATCGGATAGCGGGCAATCAGCTCATCCGGCAGCTCAAAATGAAAATCAGATACTTGCATGGGTGATACTCATAGCAAAACGGGCACTAGTCTATTGAGCCGGTGGGGGGGGATCAAGTTTATCGCAGTACTTACACCTATAATCTCGCCATAGTCAGCCAAGGAAACGAAACAATGAAAGGCAAGATAGTCTCCCTGCAGTTACCACTGCTGCTGTTACCCCTGCTGTGTGGCAGTGTTCAAGCCTCATCGCAATCCCTGCTGCCGACCATAGTGGGTGGCTCACCTGTCAGCACCGCCCCCAGTTGGATAACCGCCCTGACCCTCAAGTCAGGCAATCTGTATTATCAATTCTGTGGCGGCAGCCTGATTGCACCCCAATGGGTTGTCACGGCGGCGCACTGCTTGGATGCCAGCACCAACAACACCAGTCTACTGAGGCTCGTCATCGGCGAAGCTACCCTTTCCAGTGCCAGCCAGTACCATTCAGTGGACAGGGTCATTCTCCATCCTGCCTGGCAAGGTGAAGACAGTGGCGACTTCACGGGCGATATTGCGCTGCTGCATCTCACCAGCGCCGTCGAGGAAGCTCCAATATCCCTGGCCTCTGCCAATGCGGCAGAAAGTCTCAGCGTCGGCAGTCTGCTGAACGCCTATGGCTGGGGCGTGACTTCGGCGACAGGCACCACGACATCCGATATCTTGCAGCAGGTGGCACTGCCATTTGTCGGATTTAACAGTCTGACCGAGGCAGACCACTTTCTCGCTGGCGGTAATGCAGGGGAAGATACCTGTTACGGCGACAGCGGTGGCCCGCTTACTTATGACGAGCAGCTGTATGGCATTACCAGCTATGGCACCGACATCTGCGCCCTTGACGGCGTTCCAGCAGCCTATACCTCAGTAGGCAGTTACCTGCCGTGGATCGATGGTTATCTGACAGGGAACCCAGCAGACGACCAGGATGACAGTTCAGGTGGCGGATCACTTCCCCTCCTTGCCATTGGGCTGCTGTGCCTGGGAGCCATGCGCGGCAGGCGAGGTAAGGGCAGTGGTAAACTTTCATGATATGGGGGAGCCAGTCCGCTAGGCTTGGCCGACAGGGTAATTTACTTTCATAAAAACGTTGCGTGCGTCACGTTTTTATCTTAAATTGCCGACAGTCTTGTTAGGCATCAGAAGCGCCGTGTCGCCCTGCTGGCCTTTACCGCAAGCCCTTAGTTAGTCTTAGCTGTAACAAGCTGTTAGTTATATAGCCATTTCTTGTAGTCCCGACCTAGCGTCGGGATTTTTTTATCTCAAACAACTAGTTACCAATCGCCCTAGACCGGCGAACGCCTCAACCCGGCAAGAGCTAGGTCGCCAGACCAGCCCGATATCCCGATGTGGCATCTGACCCTGTGGCGCAACCGCCACCAGCTCTGTTCGCTCCAAGATCCCGGCACGCAACGCCATCTCCGGCAAAAAGGTTGCCCCTTGTTGATGGGACACCATCTGCACCAGGGTATATAAGCTGGTGGCAGCAAACGGATTGATCTTGGCTTGATCCGCCAGCTGGCAAGCACTCAAGGCGTGGTCGGTAAGACAATGCTCACGCTCCAGCAAGAACAAACTATGATCTGGCAACCCCGCATAGCGAGCAGGGTTGGCCTCATAAGAATCAATCAACTTCTCATGCAGCACCAAACGGAAGGGATCCTGCCCCACCACGCGACTGTGAAAACTGCCTAAATCGTAAGGCAACGCCAGCAGCAGTAGATCCAGCTCACCGGCCTCCAACAGTTTGAGCAAATTATCCGAGGTATCCTCACGCAGCAGCAAATCCAGATCTGGATAGGTTTCGCCACATAGAGTCACCAGGGGTGACAATAAAAATGGCGCTATGGTGGGGATACAGCCTAGACGCAGCGGGCCGCTCAGGCTGCCGCCACGACTGGCGGTCATCTCCAACAGATCCTTGGTTTCGGAGAGCAACTGCCTGGCCCGCTGCACCACCTCGAGCCCAATGGGCGTCATGATGAATGACTTGTTGTCCCGTTCAATCAGCTGTACCCCTAGCAACTCCTCCAGATTCTGTATTCCGGTGCTTAAGGTGGACTGGCTGACAAAACATGCCTTGGCGGCACGGTTGAAATTCTCGCACTCGGCTAATGCCACCAGATAATGCAACTGCTTGAGATTGGGCCAACGACTCATTGAAAAAACCGATAGTAGCTAGATTAAATAGGTAGTGTGGCGATTCTAGCAGGCTTAGTCGGCTCAATGGCGAAAAAAAACGCCGCAAACTGCGGCGTTTTTTAAGGGGATACTCTCGATTAGGTACGGTTGTACTTGGCAGTGCGGGGGAACGCTTGCTCAGTGCTATCGAACAGATAGCAAGCCTGAGCAGGTACACCCACTTCCAGCGTATCGCCGGTATCCACCGGAATCTCACTGGCTGCCTTGACGGTAAAGTCCTTACCATCGACTTCCATATAAACGAAAGACTCGGCACCCAGGTGTTCAGCCACTTGTACCTGGCCAGACAGACGACCCACGGCATCCGGATGATCCACCGGAACCAAATGCTCAGGACGGATACCCAGCTCGACCTTGTCACCCACCTTGCCACGACGCGCGTCTACACAGGCAGTGACAATATCGCCACTGTTAAGCTTGATCTTGCACTTATCCAGGCCGATCTCGACCAGGATGCCATCCAGGAAGTTCATCTTCGGAGAACCGATGAAACCGGCAACAAACTTGTTGGACGGGTTGTGATACAGATCCAGCGGGGAACCATATTGCTCGAGGTTGGACTCAGCAGATTCCTTAAGCGGACTCAGCACCACAATCTTGTCAGCCAGGGTCATGGCCTCTACCTGGTCGTGGGTAACGTAGATGATGGTAGAGTTGAGCTCCTTGTGCAGCTTGGCGATCTCGATGCGCATCTTAACCCGCAGCGCAGCATCCAGGTTGGACAAGGGCTCGTCAAACAAGAATACGGACGGTTGCTGAACGATGGAGCGACCGATAGCCACACGCTGACGTTGACCACCGGACAGCGCCTTGGGCTTACGCTCCAGCAAAGGCACCAGACCCAGGATTTCAGCAGCGCGGGACACGCGCTTGTGAATGGTTTCCTTGTCCATCTTCTTGAGCTTCAGGCCAAACGCCATGTTCTCGTAGACATTCATGTGCGGATACAGAGCGTAGGACTGGAACACCATACCCACGTTGCGCTCCACCGGCGGTACATCATTCATGTACTTGCCACCGATGCTCAGCTCGCCGCTGGTGATATCTTCCAGACCGGCAATCATTCGCAGCAGGGTAGACTTACCACAACCAGACGGACCAACGAAAACGATGAACTCGCCTTCTTTAATGTTCAGTTCGATGTTACGCAGGGTGTCTTTCAGAACCGCAGGGTCGTAATTTTTACGAACGTTTTTCAGAATTACATCAGCCATGTGTTACTCCGCAGGAAATCAAGAATTCAAAAATACTTATATGGGGGGTCGAAGCCCCCAACCATTAACCTTTCACACCACCAGCGGTCAGGCCACCAACCAACCAGCGCTGGGCCAGCAAGAACACTATGGTGATGGGCAAACCGGACATGACGGCGGCGGCAGCAAAGTCACCCCAGAGATAGTTCTGCGGATAGAGATATTGCTGGGCCCCTACTGCCAACGTCAGGTTATTGACATCTGACAGCAGAATAGAGGCCATGGGCACCTCAGTGATGGCAGCAATGAACGCCAGAATGAAGACCACAGCCAGAATGGGCACTGACAGAGGCAACAGTATCAGGCGGAAGGCCTGCCACGGGGTGGCGCCGTCGATGGAGGCAGCTTCTTCCAGCGAAGGATCTATGGTTTCAAAGTAACCCTTGATGGTCCAAACGTGTAGGGCGATCCCCCCCATGTACGCCAGAATCAAACCACCATGGGTATTGAGTCCAAGCCAAGGGATGTAATCACCGATTTTGTCAAACAGAGCATAGATGGCCACCAGAGCCAGCACAGCCGGGAACATCTGGAAAATCAACATGCCCTTGAGGATCAGATCTTTGCCCTGGAAACGCAGACGAGCAAAGGCATAAGCACAGGTAGTAGAAAGCACCACGATCAGGCCAGCAGAGATACCCGCGACCTTGATGGAGTTCCACAACCAGCGCAATACCGGGAAGGGTGGCGGGGTAATAGAACCATCCGCATTCTGAATGGACATCCCCAGCGCAAGCTTCCAGTGATCCAAGGTTGGGTTGGTGGGAATGATGTCACCCACCGCAAAGTTACCTGTCCGGAAGGAGATGGCGATAACCATCACCAGCGGGAAGGCGATCACGGCGATGAATGCCCACATCACCAGATGGGTCGCCAGCAGGCGATACTTGATTGATTTGGGTTGAACGATAGCCATTACGTCATTCCTTCCTTAATCTTTCTCAGCCTTGGACAGCTTCATGTTGAGCAGTGCCAATGCACCAACAATCAAGAAGATGGCGGTGGCAATTGCCCCAGCCAAACCGTAGTCCTGACCACCAGAGCCCTGGAAGGCAATACGGTAGGTGTAACTCACCAACAAGTCGGTGGTACCGGCCGGCGTAGTGGCACCAATGATGTCAGGTTCACCATTGGTCAACAGTTGGATAAGCACGAAGTTGTTGAAGTTAAACGCGAACGAGGCAATGAGCAGCGGCGTCAGGGGCTTCATCAGCAAAGGCACGGTGATCTTGAAGAAGTTTTGCACCGGACCGGCGCCGTCCATAGCGGAGGCTTCATACAGATCTTCCGGAATGGCCTTGAGCAGCCCCAGGCACAGGATCATCATGTACGGATAACCTAGCCAGGTGTTGACGATGAGGATCATGGTCTTGGCCAAGAAAGGCGACCCAGTCCACTCCGGCTTATCGAAGCCCAACATGGACAGGAACATGTTGATTTCACCAAAGTTCTGGTTAAACAAACCCTTGAACACCAGAATGGAGATAAACGCCGGTACCGCGTAAGGCAGGATCAACATCACCCGATAGAAACCACGACCAGCCAGCGACTCCCATTGTGCCAGACAGGCCAGCACCATGCCGATGGCCAGGGTGAACGCCACGGAGCAGGCGGCAAAGATGACTGTCCAGACGAAGATCTGGATAAAGGGTCCTTGAATACCCGGGTCAGTCAAAATGCGCATGAAGTTCTTCCAGCCCACGTTGACCACAAAACCAGGCGCCAAACCTTCACCGACGAAGTCGCCTTGATCATTGATGTACTGGTAATAGCCCGTTTCAGGATTGGGCATCATGATCTGACCAGTCTGGTTGTTCAGCAGCATGTCCGGCTTGTCCATGAACTCGCCAGACTTGAGCGTGAAACCGGCTACCGGTTTGAACATCGGCTTCTGAGCTGCAAACTTGCGCAGACCTGTCATGGTCAGCTGGCTACCATCCGGCAGCATCAATGACAAACTGCTCAGGTAAACCTTGCGATCCACAATGCCACGAATAGAAGCAGGCTTGGCCACCGGCTCGGCGTCCATGGGCACCATGCTAATCTGATTACTGGTAGCAACCTGACGACCACCGGCTTTGAGCTCATTGTTGGTCCACAGTTGTACAGGGGCACTGATGAAACGCAGATCGTCCTGAACCAGCATCAACTGAAAGCGCTTGTCATCACGCTCCAGCAGAGTGAAGTCGTACTCCCCACCTTGAACCTTGTAGGTTTTCTTCAGGTGGTAGGCTCGGGCATTCTCCAAGGAGAGCAGATTCGCACCAGAGTAGTTGGTAAAGGCAATGCTGATGGTGTAGGCCAGCGGGAAGATGATAAATACCACCATGCCTGCCACACCAGGGAATATGTATCGATGAGCGTAGGTTCGCTTGCTCATGAAAACGTAAAGACCGACCGACACCACGACCAAGTCCAGCAGGGCAAATGCTATCTCCCCACCGGCATACATCATGATGATGGCATAACCGTTTAGCAGCGCGATGAGTGTCGCGACTAACCATTTAACCCAGGCAGCGCTGGATTTCCGGTCAGAGCTTGAACTTGTAGACTGGATTTGTTCCATGCCAAAAACCTTACAAAACGCCAAAAAAAAAGGTGGGAGGCCCCCGTAAGGGCCTCCCTATCATTTATTGAACGATACGGCGAGCAGCGGTATCCAAAGCCTCGTCGACAGTTTGACGATTGGTGGTCACGTTCTTCAGAGCAGTTTCAAAAGAGGACCAGAAGCGAACCATTTCAGGCACGCTCGGCATGGGCTCACCATTGCGAGCGTTAGCCATGGTAGCTTGGATACGCGGATCCTTTTCCAAAGAGGCTTGGAAGGACTTCAGCGCAGAAGCACCAATTGCCTTATCATCGTTAACAGCCTTCAAGCCTTCATCGGTCAGCAGGTAGTTTTCCAGGAACTCGATGGCCAGATCCTTGTTCGGGCTGGCGGCGTTGATGGTAGCACCCAGAACCCCTACGAAAGCCTTAGCCGGCTTGCCGTTCAGGGTGGGCAGCGGGGCTACGCCGTAGTCGATGCCACTCTTTTGCATGTTGTCCCAAGACCAGGGACCGTTGATGATCATGGCCACGGTGCCCTTATTGAAGGCGGCATCCATAACACCGTAATCAACGCCCTTCTCCATGTGACCGTTCTTGATCAGGTCAGCAATGAACTGTACGCCCATCTTGGCACCAGCGTTGTTCACACCAGTATCCTTAACGTCATAACCAGTTGAGGTCTTCTTGAAGGCATAACCACCGTTGGCAGCCACCAGGGGGTAGCTGAAATAAGGAGTGGTATAGGCCCACATGATGGCACGCTTGCCTTCGCCCTTCAGCTTGTCATCCAGAGCTGCCACTTCTTCGAAAGTCTTGGGCGGCTCAGCAACCAGCTTCTTGTTGTAGATCAGGCTGACGGCTTCAACAGCAATGGGGTAACCATAATACTTACCATCCACAGCCATGGCATCCCATGCCAGATCTTCAAACTTGGCCTTTTCGGCACCAGACGGGGTCACCGGCACGATCAGACCGGCCTTGGCCCATTCACCGTAACGGTCATGTGCCCACATGAAGATGTCTGGGCCGTTGCCGGTTGCCGCGGTTTGCTGGAATTTAACTTCTACTTGATCAGGGTGAGCAACAGTGACCTTAACCCCCGTTGCAGCTTCGAATTTTTTACCTACTTCAGCCAGACCGTTGTAGCCCTTGTCACCGTTGATCCAGATGGTCAGCTGACCTTCTTCGATTGCTGCAGTGGCGGAGAAAGCCATACCCAGGGTAGCCAGACCGATAAATGAAGCAAGAATCTTCTTTTTCATTAGCCATTCCTTACAGATTAGTTGTTAGTCCCACGCTGAACACGCCGTAATAAGCCTGTGTGCGGAGTGCATATTAGAGCAAGGCCCTTGGAGCTCCTATGACGGATCTCGCATTTTTGCAAAGACAAGCAGTGAAGAAATGAGCAAATAGACATGAAATCATTTTCAAGAAACCCCTAGTTATCATTTGATAACGCTCTCGTAACGCAAGCTTAGGTTGATAAGGTAAAATGCAAATTAAGGCAGACGTGAAAACACTTTCACCGACATAAAGTCTGAAAAAAAGGTCGTCTAGATGACGACCTTTTGGTCTTACTTCATGGCTTGTTGCAGCTGGTCTCGCAGGTTGGGAGGGATCCCTTGCAAGGTCAGTGTATCCGTAGTTGGATCATAGTGGATCCGCTCCCCCAGAAGCTTGGCATCAAAGCTGAGGTTAACCCCACCACCAGAACCTACATACTTGGTTAAGCTTCGCAGGGCCGAACGGGACGGGGGAAAGCTGTCTGCCAAGCCAAACTCTGTCTCAACGAAGGCGTAGAAGTCGTCTGCCTTCTCGTCCGGCAGACAAGCGGCCACGGCCTTCATTTCGATATCATCACCGGCCTGCAGCTGCTCCTTGCAGTAAGCCTGCACGCGCGCCTTTGACTCCAGACTAGCCTCGGGTTCGAGCGCCTCCTCTTGGCAAAAGGTATGAAGCGCCTTAACTAGCAGACGATTCTGCATGGCCTGATCAAGGCCTTCCTCTGCCCCCAAAAACTCCAAAAAAAAGTCTGCGACCTTTCTACCGGCCCGCCCTTTGATAAAGGATAAATAGCGATTTGAATCAGGAGAAAGTTGGTACTCCGTCAAATCGATTCGTGCCATCAGCTGCATCTTGCTAACATCAAAATGATTAACTTCTTCAATATCCAGGGTTGGAGTAAGAGTAATACTTAACTCCCGACCCAAGAGACCAAGAAGAATATAATCAACGCCAACCACATTGTATTTGCAAAATATAACAACCCCCTCTTCTGGAATGTCGTATTTTGCAAGTTTATCAAGCAATATATTGGTTGCGGCGACAGAAAAAGAAATAAAACCTGCATCCTTTTCAATAAAGGAAGTCAACAAGGTCTTGAAGTCACTAGATCCCTCTTGCTGGATAGACGCAAACACGGCATAGGACTTATTACTTTTTTGTTGATAGGTTTGATGCAGCTGCTCAACCAGATGCACCACCTGCTCGCGCAGTAGCAGCTCTTCACCACGGGTCTCAGCGGTCAGCGCGCCATCGGCACCGAGACGCAGATGATGCAATATGACGTGTTCAATGCGTAAGCTCATAGTCACAGATAGTGTTAGTGTTTGGGATGGCGTAGTATATACCCCTTTGCAGACAGGAGAGCGTCACAACATGCCAATGGTATCCAAATACAAGAACCAACAAGTCGAAACCATCATGCAAGAGCTGCAAATGGTTCTGCTCAAGCACCAGTGCCCTGTCGATCTAAGCCTGCTGGCATTGGGCAACCTGACGACCCATCTGCTTCAGACACAGGTCCCACCGAGTCAGGCACCCGCACTGGCCGCTAGTTTTGCTGCGGCACTCACCGCCTCAATGAAATCGACCTCTCACTAAGTTTATCCGCCAGCAGAACGACGAATACATATGCTTAGCCTAGGTAACATCAACCGTGATAGCCTCTCCCGTCTGATTAGCTGGGGTCATTGGTTTACCTTTTTCAATATACTGCTGGCGCTGGTGCTAGCATCACGGTATGTCTTCGCCAACCCCTGGCCCGAAACGACGCTTGGTGTTGCCTATTTGCTGGTGAGCTGGGTTGGTCACTTCGGTTTCATTGGCTTTCTTATTTTTCTGCTGACACTCTTTCCGCTGAGTTTTTTGATTCAGAATCAGCGCTGGTTACGCTTGTCTGCCGTATTCATTGCCACCTGTGTAATGACACTGCTACTGATTGATACACAAATTTACAAAGAGTTTAAGTTCCATATCAACCCAGTGATCTGGGAGATACTATTCCAGCAGGCTCAGTCCAAAGCAGAGCTAAATTGGAGTCTGCTGTTTGTCTGCGTGCCCTTGTTTTTCAGCGTGGAATTACTGCTGTCTTATTACGGCTGGAAGATGCAGTTCCGTCGGCGGCCCAAAAACCTGGGTAAGTCCCTCGCTGGTATCTTCGTGATCTGCTTTCTGCTCAATCATTTAACCCATATTTGGGCCGATGCTAACCTCTATGCGCCGATCACGGAGCAGAAAGCCAATTTCCCGCTCTCCTACCCCATGACGGCCCGATCTTTCCTGGCCAAGCATGGTTGGCTTGATCTTGACGCCTATCGGCAAGCTCAGAAGAACAGACCTGACGTAGATCATCACCAGTCGGTTCGTTATCCGCTGGCCCCCCTGGAAGTGGCAATGCCACAAAGCCATTACAATCTGTTGCTGGTAGTTGTGCGGGACCTTCGTGCCGACCTGTTGAATAACATTGATATGCCAAACTTGGCCCGTTACGCCAGCCAGCACCAGTTATTCACCAATCACCTCGCCGGTGATAACGACACGGCCAGCAGCCTGTTCAGTCTGTTTTACGGCCTGCCTGGTCAATATCAGCCTCTGTTTGCTCATGAGCGGGTTCCACCCGCGCTGCTCGACGAATTACAACGGCAGGATTACCTGATTTCTGCCTTTGCCGGCCATGACATGGCACACTCGGGTTACCAGCACACGCTGTTTGCAGGATTGCGACTTGATGCAGATGAGCGCAGTCCTTCACATAGCCAAACCGATGCACAAACGCTACACCAATGGCAAACCTGGCTGGCGCAACAAACAGGCCCTCGCCCCTGGTTTTCCTATGTTGAGATGGGGACGCCACAAACCCTTGCCTTGCCTGCCGAATTTAAAGGCCCATACCAACCGGAATCGGCCCAGGCCAATTGGTCGCGGCCTCAGAATGAACAGGCGGCCGCTAGTCTTCGCAATCGCTACAAAAATGCTGTCTTTTATGTTGATCAGTTATTAGGCGAGTTATTTGATCGGCTAGCCAGCCAAGGACTCAGCAACAATACCGTTGTGGTCATCACCTCGGATCACGGCGTCGAGCTGGGTGACAACCAAGGCCCATTCTGGGGGGCAGGACAACGCTATGCGCCGGCGCAACTGCAAGTACCCTTGGTGTTGGCTTGGCCGGGTATGGCAGCCAACCGCCTCGACTACCCCACCCGGCACCAGGATCTGGCCGCCACCCTGCTGGGCCGATTACTGGGTGTCGTGTCCGACCCACAGGATTACAGTATCGGCACCGACCTCTTAAGCGCGGAACGGCCAGATTGGGCCTTGCTTGGGAATACGCATCGCTATGTGGTCTATGACAGTCACACCATCACCGAATTCAATCGCCAGGGCGACTTCAGCATTCGCGACCGGACAAACTACCGCCCTCAAGCGGATGCCAAACCCAACATGGCCATGTTGGTGCGGGTCATGAATCAGCTCAAGCGTTTCACCACAGCGCCATAACATTGGCCATGGCGACCTGTTCGGATGTCAGCCTCTACCTATGCCGTATCAGCCAGTGGCAGACGGTGCCCCTGGCGCAACTGCTCGAGGCACTGTCACCAGATGAACGGAAGAAATGTGCAGACTTCAGCCATCCAGACCGACAACGCAGCTATGCCTTGGGTCGCTACCTGCTCCGGCAACGTCTCGCTGTTCGGCTAGATTGTTCACCCTCAAAACTGACATTATGCATTGGTCCCCACGGTCGTCCGGAGTTGGTCAATGGCGAACAGTACTTCAATCTAAGCCACAGCGGTGACTGGCTCGCTTTGGGATTCGCGGCCCGCCCCTTGGGCGTGGACATAGAGGTGACACGCCAGCAACCCCGTGCGCGGTTGTTGGCCAAACGCTTCTTTGCGCAAAGCGAATATGACGACCTGGCCAGTCTGGCACCGGAAGAACAAACCACGGCCTTTCTCCAACTCTGGTGCCTCAAGGAAGCCGTCTTAAAGGCTCATGGCGGCGGCCTGCAGGCCGGACTGGCGCGCTTTAGCGTCCAACGCCATCCACCGCAGCTGGTACTCAACCAACTGGATGAGCATGACTATCAGCTGGCCAACTGGCAGATGAGTGATATGCATCTGGCCTTAGCAATCCAGGGTGCCATCCCCCTACCGCCCCTTACCCCGCAATGGCTGAGCCCTTGAAAGCCGCCGCCGCTGCCGCCATATTGGCTCTACTGACCAACACTAACTGGCAAATCCATGATCGTTGATATCACCCCAGAGAATTTTCGTTCCGCCCTTGTTGAGGCCTCGGTCAATCAACCTGTCGCCGTTTTCTTTTATGCCGATGAGTTACCCGACTGCCGCCCTATGGGGCAATTGCTGGAGCAGTTGATTGGTCCGGCCAATCCGCACCTCACCCTGGCTCGTGTCGACGTGGCCAATCCGCAATTGCAGGGCCTGGCCATGCAAATTGGCTTGCAGGCGCTGCCAGCACTGGTGATCTTCCAACAGGGCCGTCCCGTGGATGCGCTGCAGGGGCCACAGCCCGAAGAGGCCATTCGTCAGATGCTGCAGGCCTTTCTGCCCAGTCAGGCCGACCTCTGGCTTGAGGAAGCCCGCAGCCAGATGGCGCAGCAACAGTATTCTGCCGCACTCAAGCTGCTGCTGCTGGCCAACGAACAGGCCCCGGAACGCAGCGATATCAAGTTGGCATTGGCAGAATCCACCCTGGGCGCCAAGCAACTGGAGCCGTGTCGCAACTGGCTGAGTCAGATCCCCATGGTGGATCAGGACTCGGATTATCAACGACTGGTGTCGGCCCTGGAGTTGGCAGAGCAAGCAGCCGACAGCCCGGAGATCCAGGCGCTGGAGCAACGCCTGACCCAGGAGCCGGACAACCGCACCCTGAAGGAAGAACTGGCCGTGCAATACAGCCAGGCCGGGCGCCCTGTCGACGCCCTGGAGATGTTGTTCCCGCTGCTGCAGCGGGACCTCAACGGTGGTGATGCCAAGAAGATATTTCTCGATATCCTGGCCAGCATGAACGGCGCGCCGGAAGCCTCGGCCTACCGGCGCAAGCTCTACTCCCTGTTGTACTAAAGGTTTCCACTTGGCCGGCCTAGTCTTGCTGGGCCGGCAGATTGCCATGCCGCGGCCAGGCATTGACGACCGCCTTGACCAAGGTGGCCAAGGGAATGGCAAAAAACACCCCCCAGAAGCCCCACAGGCCACCGAAGATGAGCACCGCCAGTATGATGGCGATGGGGTGCAGGTTCATGGCTTCAGAAAACAACAGGGGTACCAGTAAGTTGGCATCCAGTCCCTGCACCACCAGATACGCCAGCATCAGGTAGGCGAAGTCGGCCGACCAGCCCCACTGGAACAAGCCCACCACCACCACGGGTACGGTAATGACCACGGCCCCCACATAGGGGATCAAGACCGACAGCCCGACCCCCACCCCCAGCAGCAGGGCGTAATTGATGCCCATCAGGGCAAACACCACATAATTGACTAGGCTCACCACCAAGATGTGGATCACCTTGCCCCGGATATAGTTGACGATCTGCTCATTCATCTCCCCCCAGACCAGGGTGATCAACGCCCGATTGAGCGGGAGAAAACGACTCACGGTCGCTAACAGCAGTTGTTTGTCCTTCAGCATGAAGAACACCAGCAAGGGCACCAGAATGGCATAGACCAACACCATGGCCACGTTGACCAGCGAGCTCAAGGAAGCGGACACTAACAACTCGCCGGTCTTGAGCAGGCGGGCCTGCAGCGTGCTGATCAGACTCTCCACCAGGGTGACATCCACCAGATCCGGGTAAGACTCCGGCAACCGCTTAAGGTACTCGGTGGCATTGGCCAACATGATGGGTGCCTCCTTGGCCAGGTTGATCCCTTGGCGAAACATGGTGGGCAGTATCCCCACCAAGAGCAACAACATGAGCCCAATGAAGAGGATAGAGATCAATGAGGCCGCCAGGCTGCGGGAGCAGCCCAAGCGCATCAGACGCACCACCGGCCACTCCAGCAGATAGGCGATCACCAGGGCTGCCAGACCCGGCGCCAGCAGGTCCCCGTAGAAATAAATGAGCAAAAAGCCGCCCAACAGCAGCAAGAACAGGGTCACGGCATCCGGATCGGCAAAGCTGCGCTTGTACCACTCAACCAGCATATTCAACATAAAAGGCCCTACGTCCGCCTCGGCGGGTGACTCAAACGACGATTCACTCAAGGCTACCCCCCAAGGGTAGCCGACGACCTCGACGAGTGTACCCTTGTCGCCGGCTGCTGGACAGCCCACCGCCAGGTGGCGTCTGCGCATCTACAAGAGAGATAAGGTTTTTCTTGCCATGCCTCACACCAAACAAGGCTTGAGGTCAGGTAAAGCGCCGGAGTATGCTGCCCACGCTCATCACGGATTATCAGGAGTCATCTTGTCTATTTCCCGTCGCCTACTGCAAACCGTCCTGCTGGCCGGTTTGCTCATGACCCAGAGTCAGATCCTGGCAGATGATCAGTTGCCTGACATAGGCACGGCCGGGGTTAGCGCCCTGTCCATCGATCAGGAGCGGCTCTATGGCGAAGCCTTCATGCGCTTTGCCCGCGCCAGTCTGCCCATGGTGGATGATCCTGTGCTCAACGAGTACCTCAGCGGACTCGGGCAGCGGCTGGTCGGCCAGGCCAACGATGTCCGCTTCCCGTTCACCTTCTTTCTGGTGCGAGACAACAGCATCAATGCCGCCGCCTTCCTTGGCGGGCGCGTCAAGGTGCACACAGGCCTATTTCTGTATGCCGACAACGAGAGCGAGCTGGCCGGGGTGTTGGCCCACGAAATCTCCCATGTGACGCAACGCCACATTGCCCGCTACATGGAAGCTCAGACCCGCTCAACGCCCCTGACCCTGGCCGGGTTGGCCGGCTCCATCGCCCTGGCCATCATCAATCCCACCGCCGGGATTGCTGCCATGCAGGCCACCCTGGGGATCCAGATGCAAAGTGCCATCAACTACACCCGGGACAACGAATTCGAGGCCGACCGCATCGGCATGGGACTGCTCTACAACGCGGGATTTGACCCCAAGGGCATGGGCAGCTTCTTTGAAAAATTGGCCGCCCAGAGTCGTTACGACAGCAAGGTGCCCGAGATGCTGTTGACCCATCCCCTGCCGGAAACCCGTATCGCCGAAGCGCGCAATCGCGCCAGCAACTATCCCAGACGCACCGCCGCGGATAACATCGACTTCTATTTTGCCAAGGCGCGGATCCAGGTGCGCTACAGCAAGCTGGATCTCAATGGCCTGTATGATGAGTACGGCAAGCGGCTAAGCCAGCCAGGCAGTCAGCAGCAGATGGCCGCCCGTTATGGTCAGGCCCTGATCCGCCTGACCCAGGGGAAACCCAGCGACGCCGCTAGCTTGTTGGCTGATCTTGGCCGGCACTATCCAGATGATCTCTTCATTCTGGACTCCCTGACCGATCTGGATGTGGCCAACAAGCAGTATGACAGCGCCATCAAGCGGCTGCAGAAACGGCTGGCCGATATGCCCGACAACGAAGTAGTGGTGTTCAACCTGGCCAGCGCCTTCATGGAAGCAGGCCGGGCCAAGGAGGCAGAGCAGCTGCTGGAGCGTTTCACCCGTAGCCATACGGAAAATGATCTCGCCTGGCGCATGCTGGCGGACGCCGCCCAGCAGACCGGCAACCGCGCCCAATTGTTCACCGCCCGGGCCGAGTATTTTGCCCTGCGCAGTGACTATCAGAAGGCCACAGATGATCTCAACACGGCGCGGGCCTCCACCACCGACAAGATGATGCAGGCGCGCATTGATGCCCGCATCGCCCAGTTGCAATCGGCCAAGCAACTGGATGACACCCTAAAGCGTTAACAGCAATCCAGGAGGCCCCATGCTGACCATCTACCACAACCCCCGCTGCTCCAAGAGCCGAGAGACCCTCGCCCTGCTGGAGGCCCGCGGACTGACGCCGACGATAATCACCTACCTGACCACCCCGCCGAGCGCCGACGAGCTACGGGTACTCAAGCAGAAGCTGGGCTTTGCTTCATTCCGGCAGATGATGCGCAGCAAAGATGAGCTGTTCAAGGAGTTGGGGCTGCAGGAGCCGAGCGTGAGCGAAGAGCAACTCTTGGCCCAGCTGGTGGCGCATCCGGCGCTGCTGGAGCGCCCCCTGGTGGTCAAGGGGGAACAGGCTCGCCTCGGCCGGCCGCCGGAGCAGGTGCTGGAGATCCTCTGACGTCAGCACCCATGATGGCCCGTCCGGGCCATCATGGGTTACAGGCCGAGGATTTCCTTGATGAAGGGAATGGTCAGTTTGCGCTTGGCGTGCAACGAGGCCTTGTCCAGCTCATCCAGGCTTTGCAGCAGGGTGCGCATGTCACGGGAGAGGCGATTGAGCAGGAAGCGACCGGCATCCACCGGCAACTTGAATCCCCGCAACGCGGCCCGTAATTGCAAGGCCCCCAGTTTGCCCTCGTCATCCAGTTCATGCAGTTGAAACGCCAGCCCCCAGTCCAGCCGCGAGGCCAGATCCGGCAGACAGAGCCCGAGCTTGCGCGGTGCCGTATCGGCAGTGACGATCAGCGAGCCGCGGTTGTTCTCCTTCCAGCGATTGAAGAAGTCGAACAGTGACTCCTCCCATAGCCGGTGGCCGGCGATGGCATCCAGGTTATCCAGACACACCAGGGGCAGCTGCTCCATCTCTTCCAGTATCCTGGGGTCGAAACGCTCATGCTGCTCCAGCGGAATGTACAGCGCCGCCTCGCCGGTGGCATTGACCTCGGCACAGGTGGCGTGCAGCAGATGACTGCGTCCCGAGCCTCCCGTCCCCCAGAAGAACAGCAAGGGCGCCCCCTGGCCGATGGCGGCGTTTTTCAGGGTGGTGATGAGCTGGGCATTCTCGCCAGGATAAAAGCTGGCGAAGGTTTCATCGTCCGGCAGCTGCACCGCCAAGGAGAGCTGGGCGGGGTGATGTTCACTCATCCAATCACCTCACTGCCCTTGCCACTGGAAATGGAACGGCTGATTGGCATCGGTTACCGGCGTGAAGCGATGATCCAGGCGCAGGGCGTTCCGCAGTTTGCCGTCATCCGTGGCCAGGGTGGCACTGAAGATGACGCTATCCCCGGCCATGCTGACAACATTGAGCCCCTGCAGCGCCTGAGTGGCGTCCAGGGCACTGCGTGCTGCCAGCAGGTCAGACAGTTGCTTAAGCCCATCCACCACCAGCTGAATTTGACTACCACTGCCTGGTGTCAGGGCGGTCTGTTCGTCACTCGCTGGGGCGCTGCCCCCCTGCCCATAGGTATCCACAAAGTAGGCCAGCAGCCCCTGCATCACCTGAGCCACCACGGCGTCCGGCTCCCCTTTGGCCCGCCCACTGCCCAGGGCCGTGCCCTTATTGGCCGAGGTATGCAGGGTCCAATCCAGCCACCAGGCATCGTCTTTTTGATACAGCCGCCCCAATACCAGGGCATCGGCCTCATAGCGCTGACTGGCCTTGAGCAGGGGCGCCAACAGGCCTTGGGTCACCAGCTCGGGCTTGGCGAGCTCAATGTCATCCAGATCCATTAGGGGAAAGCGGACAGGGATCGCCCAGCGCTGGCCCTGCAGGGCAAAACGGTCAGACCAGCCGGCCTTGTCTTCGTCGGGAACCAGACGATCCTCACTCACCAACCAGAACAGCACCTTGGGGCGCGGCGACTCCCATATCGGCAACTTGGCCTGAGCCAGCAGTTGCTTCACCGCCTCGGGCTTGAACAGCACCGCCATCTCGCGTCCCGCCGCCCCCTCCTGATAGCTGTACTCCTGGATCACGTCAGCCTGGCCCGCCTGTACGGCGGCCGACAAGGTGGGGTTGGACAAGGGATCCTGTAAGCCACTCATGCGGGTGATCACCTGAGCCAGGGCCTGGTGCTGGGCATCCAGCAACGGGACGCCCTGGGCAGGAACCGCTACGCGATAGAGGCTATCAGTGGCCAAGGCGGTGAAGGAAAGCAGGCTCAGGAGCAGCACTAAGATCCGGTTCATGGCGGGCATTCCAGCTTAAAATTGTTGTCGAATCATAGCGTTTTCGCGACTAGCCCGGCAAGGCAGCCAGGATCCCAGGCTCAAAAAAAGCCGGCGAACCGGCTTTTTATCAGAGCGTGGCTTATTTGGTGCCAAAGATCTTGTCCCCCGCATCCCCCAAGCCCGGCACTATGTAGCCCTTGCTGTTGAGGTGCGAGTCGATGGCGGCACAATAGAGTTCCACGTCATCATGTGCGGCCTGCAGGGCGGCGATCCCCTCGGGAGCGGCCACCAGGACAATGACCTTGATGGAGCGGCAACCTTTCTTCTTCAGCAGGTCGATGGTGGCGATCATGGAACCGCCGGTGGCCAGCATGGGATCCACCACCAGAGCCAGACGCTCCTCGATGTTGCTGACGATCTTCTCGAAATAGGGCACCGGCTTGAGGGTCTCCTCATCCCGGTAGATCCCCACCACGCTGACCCGGGCGCTGGGCATATGCTCCAGCACGCCATCCATCATGCCAAGGCCAGCCCGCAGGATAGGCACCACCGTGACCTTCTTGCCCTTGATCTGATCCACTTCCACCGGGCCATTCCAACCGTCGATGGTCACCTTCTCGGTCTCGAAGTCAGCGGTGGCCTCGTAGGTCAACAAACTCCCCACTTCCTTTGCCAATTCGCGAAAGCGTTTGGTGCTGACATCGGCCTCCCGCATCAGGCCCAATTTGTGCTTGACCAGGGGATGTTTGACTTCGACGACCTTCATGATTCTCTTCTCCGCAACATGCAAAACTGCAGAATTTTATCATCTTCATCGCCGTTCTGTAGAGGGCTTTTGCCGAAAAATGGGCAAACGATTTCTTTTCATCCCAGCGGCAAGGGCTGCTAGAATATGCCCGTTTTTTATCCCCCCTCTCTAGACAAGGATCTCCTGTGACTGACAAGACTTCATTGAGCTACAAGGATGCTGGCGTTGATATTGATGCAGGTAATGCACTGGTAGAACGTATCAAGGGTGTGTCCAAGCGCACCCGTCGTCCTGAAGTCATTGGCGGCCTGGGCGGTTTCGGTGCGCTGTGCCGTATCCCCGCCGGCTATCGTGAACCCGTGCTGGTCTCCGGCACCGATGGGGTTGGTACCAAGCTGCGGCTGGCCATCGATCTGAAGAAGCACGATACCGTCGGCATCGATCTGGTGGCCATGTGTGTGAACGATCTGATCGTGCAAGGCGCCGAGCCCCTGTTCTTCCTCGACTACTACGCCACCGGCAAGCTGGACGTGGACACGGCCGCCGAAGTGGTCACCGGCATCGGTGTGGGCTGCGAACAGTCCGGCTGTGCCCTGATTGGCGGTGAGACTGCGGAAATGCCTGGCATGTACGAGGGTGACGATTATGACATGGCAGGTTTTTGTGTCGGTGTCGTCGAAGCTGACGACATTATCGATGGCAGCAAGGTGCAGGCTGGCGATGCCCTGATCGCCCTGGCCTCTTCCGGCCCGCACTCCAACGGTTTCTCCCTGATCCGCAAGATCCTGGAAGTGTCCAAGGCCGATGTGCAGCAACCGCTGGGCGACACTACCCTGGCCAATGCCCTGCTGGAACCGACCCGCATCTACGTCAAGCCGGTGCTCAAGCTGATCAAGGAATGTGAGATCCACGCCCTGTCCCACATCACCGGCGGCGGTTTCTGGGAGAACATCCCCCGCGTGCTGCCAGCCAACACCAAGGCCGTGGTGCAAAGCAGCAGCTGGCAATGGCCCGCCGTCTTCACCTGGCTGCAGGAACATGGCAACGTGGACACCTACGAGATGTACCGTACCTTCAACTGCGGCGTCGGCATGGTCATCGCCCTGCCCAAGGCCCAGGTGGAACAGGCCCTGGCCCTGCTGCAGCAAGAGGGACTGGATGCCTGGCTGCTGGGTGAGATCGCCACCGCCGCCGAAGGCGAAGCCCAGGTCGACATCCTGTGATGAAGCTGGTTGTCCTGATCTCAGGCAACGGCTCCAACCTGCAGGCGCTGATCCATGCCCAACAAGCCGGGCGTCTGCAGGGGGAGATTGCCGCCGTGATCAGCAATCGGGACGATGCCTATGGCCTGCAACGCGCCAGTGAGGCGGGCATCGCCACCCGGGTGATCAGTGGTAAGGACTATGCTGACCGCGCCGCTTATGACACCGCCCTGGGCGATGCCATAGCGGCGTTGGGGGCTGAGCTCATCGTGATGGCCGGCTTCATGCGCATACTGACTCCCGAGTTCGTGCAACGCTTTGCCGGCCGCATGCTGAACATTCACCCCTCCTTGCTGCCCAAGTATCAGGGCATGCATACCCATCAGCGGGCGCTGGAGGCAGGTGACACCCAACATGGTGCCAGTGTGCATTTTGTCACCGAAGAGTTGGATGGCGGCCCAGTGATACTGCAGGCCAAGGTGCCGGTGTTTGCCGAAGATGATGCCGCCAGCCTGGCCCTGCGGGTGCAGACACAAGAGCACTGCATCTACCCCCTGGTGGTCAGCTGGTTCTGCCGAGGGCGTCTCCGGATGCAAGACGGCCGCGCCTGGTTGGATGACCAACCACTGCCGGCCGCCGGTTATGCCAGTGATGACGATGATGTCGTCATTCAGAACTACCTCCAGGCCGAATGACCCGAGCATGTCCGATGCAGCCAGGCGGAGGCAAAACAAAAGGAGCCGTAAGGCTCCTTTTTTAATGCAGCACGGCAACCTTACACTCAGTCACACTCCATCCGCCTGCGTCCCAAGGTCTATCGCTATGACAATGGCACGGATGGCAAGTCGATTATGCGCTGCTCCACCCGCTCTCCCCACAAGAACAGGTTACACTCGCCTCGCGCCATCTTCTGCCAGGCCTCATCCCGGGTCAGGGGCTGAGTCGCCACCACTGTCACCACGTCGTTGGGAGTGGTCTCCTGCTGAAAATCGATGGCCACATCCTCGTCCAGCAACTGTGCCTGACCAAACGGCGCCCGCCGCGTGATCCAGTGCAATAAGGTGCTACAGAAACAACAGACATACTCACCATCGCTCAGCAGCATGTTGAATACCCCCATGCCGGCCAGCTCGCCGGCCCACTGGGCGATATCGGCAAAGGCCGCCAGGGGATCTGCCGGACGCTTGGGATACTTGGCCTCCATCTTAGCCAATAACCAGCAAAATGCCCGCTCGCTGTCGGTGCTGCCCACCGGCTCGAAGCGCCCGGTATCCAGAGCCTCGAAACCGGTCAGTTGACCGTTGTGGGCAAAGGTCCAGTAGCGCCCCCACAGCTCGCGGGTAAACGGATGGGTATTTTCCAGACATACCCCTCCGCGATTGGCCTGACGGATATGACTGACCACCGCCTGACTCTTGATAGGGTATTCCTGCACCAAGCGGGCAATGCGGGATTGGGCGCTGGGCATGGGATCCTTGAAGGTACGGCAACCCAATCCCTCATAGAAGGTAATACCCCAGCCATCACTGTGTGGGCCGGTGCGGCCGCCCCGTTGCATCAAGCCGGTAAAACTAAAACAGATGTCGGTGGGCACATTGGCGCTCATGCCCAGCAGTTCACACATGACGTCGTCCTCAGCTGGCGGCCATCTCTTTTTCAATCAATTGGATCAGGATATGAATGATCTTGATATGCACCTCCTGGATCCGGTCAGCATAACCAAAATGTGGCACCCGTATCTCTATGTCCGCCACCCCGGCCATCTTGCCACCGTCTTTCCCGGTCAGGGCTATGGTCTTCATGCCCTTGGCCTTGGCCGCCTCCATCGCCCGAAGGATATTGCCTGAGTTACCACTGGTGGAGATGCCCAGCAGCACATCTCCGGCCCGGCCCACGGCCTCGACGTAGCGGGAGAACACGAACTCATAGCCAAAGTCATTGGACACGCAGGAGAGATGACTGGGATCCGAGATTGCGATACCCGCGTAGCCAGGGCGATTCTCCCGATAACGGCCGGTCAGCTCCTCGGCAAAATGCATGGCATCACAGTGTGATCCGCCATTGCCGCAGGAGAGGATTTTGCCATCTTGCTTGAACGACTCGGCAATCAGCCGCGCCGCCTGCTCAATGTTTTGCAAATTATCCGCCTGCGCCATAAACGCGTTCAGCACCTGGGCGGCCTCGGCCAGTTCGTTGTGGATCAGGGATTGATACATGAGATGTCCTTAAGCGATTCAATGTGCTAGCTTGATTATGCTGTGTGTAATCAGCGCCCTGCGAGGCAATAACCAGCGGAGCCTGCCACAATCTACCTTGGCAGCCCCCGCAGAAACAAGGGCGACAGATACTGGTTTCAGTGCACATAAATACGATTGTGTCCCTGCAGCCGACGCCAGATTGGATACTATTAGTTTCAAGGCTTCTTTAGTTAAAAGCATGTGAGAATGACGGGTATGGATGACGATATTCTGATCATCGACGACGACACCGAGCAGCAACTCGAGCACAAAGACGGCTGGAAAGTACTGGTGGTGGACGATGAACCCGAGGTGCACCGCATTACCAAGATCACCCTGGCGCAATTTCAGTTTGACAATAAACCCATCGAATTTCTTCATGCCTATTCAGGGGAAGAGGCGCAGGCCATCATGCGCAATGAGCCAGATGTGGCGCTCATTCTACTGGACGTGGTGATGGAAACCGACTCGTCGGGTCTAGATGTGGTGCGCTATGTGCGCGATACCCTGGAAAACCGTCGTGTCCGTATTGTATTGCGAACCGGGCAGCCAGGTCAGGCACCGGAAGATGATGTGGTCGCCAACTACGACATCAATGACTACAAAGACAAGACAGAACTGACCTCCCAAAAGCTGCGCACCCTGATCCGAGCCAGCCTTCGCTCCTATCGGGATATCTGTGCCCTGGATCGCAACCGCAAGGGGCTGGAGAAGGTCATCGAAGCCTCTAAAGGCATCTTTGAAAAGCAGGCGTTGCGCGCTTTCGTAGAGGGTGCCCTACAACAACTCAATGCACTGCTGGCACTGGAAGAAACCAGCCTATACAGCCTCAAGCGAACCGCTTACGAAATCCGCGATAGCGAGGCCTTGGCCCCCATCCTCTCAGATCTGGACGGTGCTCAGGAAAGCAGCCCTTCCAGCATCATCCAGCAGGCGCTGGAGCTACGCAAAAACGTCTATCACGACAACGAGCTGGTGATTTACTGCAAGAATCCGCGCCACTGCATCCTGTTCCATATCGAGGGCACTCGCCCCTTGAGTGAGGTGGAAACCAACCTGCTTAACCTGTTCACCGAAAATATCATCATCGCCCTGGAAAATATTCGCCTGAACGAGCTGTTGGCGGATAACCAAAGGGAGATCATCTATCGCATCGGTGAAATTGTCGAAACCCGCTCCCGAGAGTCTGGCCTGCACGTCAAGCGGGTAGCCCTCTATTGTGAGCTGTTTGGCCGTCTGCTGGGCCTGTCTGAAGAGCAGAGCGAGATGCTCAAGCGCGCCTCCCCGCTGCACGACATTGGTAAGATCGGCATTCCTGACGCCATCTTGCACAAGCCAGGCAAGCTAGAACCCGAGGAGTGGAGTGTCATGAAGCAACATGCCCAAATAGGTTATGACATGCTGCGCGGCTCAGACATCCCCATGTTCCAGGTTGGCGCGCTTATCGCCCTTAATCACCATGAGAAATGGGATGGCAGCGGCTATCCCCAGGGCCTCAAGGGGGAAGACATTCCCTTGGAGGGCCGCATCACGGCACTGGTGGATGTGTTTGACGCCTTGGGTTCGGATCGTTGCTACAAGAAGGCTTGGCCGTTGGAGAAAATTCTCCAGCTTATCGAAGAGGAAAGAGGGCGGCATTTTGATCCCAGCCTGGTTACCCTGATGCTTGAAAATCTCGATGATTTCCTCGCCATTCGCGACCAGTACAAGGACGAGTTCCAAGGCAGCTGAGTCCGCCTCTAACCCAGATAAAAAGGCCGCAAAAGCGGCCTTTTGTCACCTCACACCTATTAATCTAGGTTGTAGATGACCTCAATATCATCGCGAAAAACCACGGGCTCAGGCAGGTAACTGGCCTGGGCATCGGCCGCTGCATTGGTAGCCATTTTTTGCAAATAAATCGGTGCCGAACGCTGATCATTACGATATGACAACGCATAGAGGCTACCTAACTTGGCCGCATAGGCCTTGGCCAGATCCGACGCCTTCTGCTGAGAATCGGCGATGGCCAGTTCACGCACCTGCAGCCGATACCGGCTGTCATCCTTCACACCATACTGGATCTGACTGACAGTATTGATACCCGCAGCCAGCGCCGCATCCACTACCAGGCTGATCCGCTCAAGCTGATACAGGCGCACATTGACCTCGCGCATGCCTCGGTAGCCCAACAGCTTGCCACCATCCTGATTCCGGTAGTCATATTCTGGCGCGATATGCAGATTACTGGCGTCAATATCAGCCTTTTGCAGTCCAATCTTTTCCAACTGACTCACCAGGCTGGCTACCCGGCTATCCACCGACTCCCGTACCTTGACGGTGGAGGCCTCGCGCAACGACACCGCAAACGACAAGGTCGCCATATCCGGCTCAACCCGGATCTCTGCCACCCCATTGGTGATCAAATGAGGTCCTGCCGGAGCTTGTAATTCGGCCGCCCCCGCCCCCATACAAATGCACAGGCTCAGACCGGCACATAATCGACTCCAGTTGTTCATCACTGCCTCACTATCTAAAGGTTACAAATATTGAAGTTCATCGCCAAACAACGGCAGGCATTCTGACTGAAGGGAGCAAGTAGTCAAATTCGCCACATGGGAAATATGGGGTAATGGAGCGGCTTGGCTAGGGGCCCCGAAGAACACATCCAGGGTTTCCACGTCATTCAGGACAGTGGCCAGGCTCAAGATCTCATGAGAGAAGGGTGCAGCCACACTAGGGTTATGGCCTGATGACAAGGCAGGGACAGACAAGGTCGCCAGAGACAAGGACTCCACCACATCCCCTCTTCCCACCAAGATTTGCTGTCCTAGCAGCACCTCAGGTGTTGCCGCGGCGACAAAGGATACCTGCCCCAGCGCAGGCTCAACGGACAGATACCCCAACAAGCCCCCCTCATCATCTTCCAGCTCCAGATTGCTAAGCACCGGAGATGACAATGCCAAGAGCCCGTCAGGCCCATGGCATTGCAGCTGTTGGCCATCCCATTCGTAGCGAATGCCTTCAATCTCGAGCCACTGAAACATGGAACCGACACTCCAAGAAAAGGAACGGATAAACGCTACCAGTCTAATACAGGAGGCATGAATACAACCATAACCAGGGACAGGTTTCCGTCAGCTTGCCTGGCTAAAAATCCAGTCCGGGCGGGATCTCATCCAATCCCAAGGGCGCCGATACCGCAGGCTGAGTGTCCAGCAACAGGGCCAAGTCTTGTGCCATATGCTGTTGATGGGTAAACAAATCAGACTCAGGCAAGTAGGGGGATTCATCACTGAGCATCTCTTCGGCAAATAAGACCTCGGACGAATTAGTCAAAACGCACGATTGATCTTCGGCAGTCAAGCTCTGCCACAGCAGTAAGGGACCACTCTCCTCAATCAGCAAATCCTGTAGGGTTTCAGCGGTCTGTTGGGCCCCCTCTTGCAGCAGCAGAGGCTGACCTGGCTCGCCTGCTTGACCATAGAGGATGGTCACCGCCACCTCATCCATTGGTACTGTGGGCTCAAACTGCCATTCGCCCTGGGCGAAATCGACGTCAAGCCGCCCGAGAACTTGGCCCTCCGCCTCAATATCGAGGCCCTCCAGGCGCGCACCAGGAAGCTGGCTGACGTAGCCTACCTCCGTATTGCAGCGGATCTGCTGACCATCCCAGTCATAGCGTACGGCATCAATCTGGATCCAGCTAAACGAGGCCATCTGTTGCTCCCCCCAGGTTAGGGAGGGGGGATCCCCCTCCCTTGACCACTAGACAATGATGCTATTCTGACTGATCAGATCGTTGAGCGGATCATCAGGTGCAACCCCCTCAAGCACCACCACCAGATCAGGTGCCGGCAAGGGATCGGGGGTCGGATCCGGTATGCCGTGGCCATACACCTTGATGACGGTATCAACCCCATCGGTGCTGACATCCAGATATTGATTGAGGTTGTCACTATTAGCATTGCTATCCAGCACCTCAGCCAGATCCAGCTTGTCTTCGCCAAGATGGAAATCCGTCACCGTGTCCGTTGAGCCATCGGCATCTTCGGCCAACCACTTGAAGATATCCGCGCCATCTCCGCCGGTAAGGCTGTCATTACCCTGGCCACCGATCAGGATGTCATCGCCGGTTCCCCCTACCAGAATGTCATCCTCACCATTCCCGACCAACACCACACCGGCATCCTCGTCCACACCATCGGTTTGAGCGCTCAATGTTTCGCTGGGATCCAGCATGACTACCGTCAGTTGATCATCAAGTCGAGAGGTGTCGCCATCCATATCAGTGATGGCCATATCGAAGTTCAACGCGAGATCATCCACACTGATGTTCTGGTCATAGGTGATATCATTGACATTAAACTTGAGCGAGCCCCCATCATGGTCGACCTGCAGATCATCGAAGCTGTCAGCGACATAGACGGTATAAGTATGTGAAACAGCATCAAAGCTCCAGGTATTAGCCAACTGAGCATTCACTTCCACCTCAACAAACAACTCTCCTCCAGCAGGCTTACTGATGGTTAAGCCATCCACGATTTGCGTCGTGGTATTGAAGTCGAAGGCAACCCCATCCAGTGACAACATCAGCAAGGCCGTTCCGCCACCACCAAACTGTTGCAAGCTGAAGCGTACATAGGTCTGGCTCTTGGTGAAGTCCATGCGCAGCCATTCACCAGACTCAATGGTCGGAGTATTCACACCGATACCATTGTTGGAGGCATTCACCTGTTCACTAGAGTCCGCATCGCCACCATAGATGGTAATGGAACCATCCAAGGTGGACACTTCACCGGTCGGGCCGAAGGCCTTGAAGTCCTCCCCGGACGCCGTGGTCGTGGAGATGACCGTATTGGAGACCATGTCAAAGTTGTAGGTGCCATCCCCATTCACCGTCAGGTTGAAAAATTGACTGTGACTGGGATCGTCCAGGTCGCTGAACGCATGTATCACTGTGCTACCATCACCGCCTTCTGAGACCTTGCTCACCTCAGAGGTGTAATAGAAGCTAAACAGCACCTCACTCTGTACATCTGTCACATCTACCCGACTTACACCTTCGACCTCCGTCGTTGAGTGAATAAAGCTGACCGTGTCCCCGGCATAGATCCCTGAGCTGCCCAGTGCGGTCGTAATGAAGTCCAGACCATCAGCGCCAAATGCAGCCTGATACCGACCATCAAAATCAATGGTGGTTGCACTAGACAGTACGGCATCCATGACGGAATCAAACACCGGAATGTCATCCTGCACATCGACGTTCAGGGTGACCGTGTCGGTGACCTGGTCGCCGTCGGCGTCTTCCACCGTCACACCCAGGGCG